>NZ_JAHBDJ010000018.1:0-94157 GCF_019956375.1 Pseudomonas sp. GL-R-19
CCATCATCGTCAACAAGCGCTCGATGGCCAGCGGCTATGCCGGTCTGGACAACGAGCTGTTCTACCTGGACAAGACCATGATGGTGTTCGGTGACGCCAAGAAGGTCATCGAAGACATGGTCAAGGCTGTCGAGTAACCCTCTGCGGTACACAGAACGCCCCGACTCGTCGGGGCGTTTTTGTTTGCGCAAATCGTCGGACAAACCATTCTTTTGTTACCGATCCGGTAACGGTGTTTTGCTTGAAAGGCCCGAAATAGACGCCTCGATTGCGACCTTGGTAGCGGGACAGAACTCAGCGCAATTCACTAGACTGCACGTCCTGCTACCTGCTGCCCGAGATAATAATCCATGTACCGTGACCGTATTCGCCTGCCTTCGTTGTTGGACAAAGTGATGAGCGCTGCCGACGCTGCCGCTCTGATTGAGGACGGCATGACCGTCGGCATGAGTGGCTTCACTCGCGCAGGCGAAGCCAAGGCCGTCCCCCAGGCGCTGGCCGAGCGCGCCAAGGTCACGCCGCTGAAGATCAGCCTGATGACCGGCGCAAGCCTGGGCAACGACCTCGACAAGCAGCTGACCGAAGCCGGTGTGTTGTCGCGACGCATGCCGTTTCAGGTCGACAGCACCCTGCGCAAGGCGATCAATGCCGGCGAGGTCATGTTCATCGACCAACACTTGTCGGAAACCGTGGAGCAATTGCGCAACCAGCAATTGAAACTGCCGGACATTGCCGTGATTGAAGCCGTAGCGATCACCGAGCAAGGGCATATCGTGCCAACCACCTCGGTCGGCAACTCGGCCAGCTTCGCGATTTTCGCCAAGCACGTGATCGTCGAGATCAATATGGCACACAACCCGAACCTCGAAGGTCTGCACGACATCTATATTCCGACCTACCGTCCGACCCGCACGCCGATTCCACTGGTCAAGGTCGACGACCGCATTGGCAGCACCGCCATCCCGATTCCAGCGGAAAAGATCGTCGCCATCGTGGTCACCAACCAGGCTGACTCACCCTCCACTGTGCTGGCACCGGACGCCGAGACTCAGGCCATTGCCGACCACCTCATCGACTTCTTCAAACAGGAAGTGGCAGCCGGGCGCATGACCAACAAGCTCGGCCCGCTACAAGCCGGTATCGGCACCATCGCCAACTCGGTGATGTGTGGCCTGATCGACTCGCCGTTCGAAGACCTGACGATGTATTCCGAGGTACTGCAGGATTCGACCTTCGACCTGATCGATGCGGGCAAGCTGAGTTTTGCTTCGGGCAGTTCGATCACCCTGTCGAGCCGGCGCAATGCCGACGTGTTCGGCAATCTGGAGCGCTACAAAGACAAACTGGTCCTGCGCCCGCAGGAGATCTCCAACCACCCTGAAGTCGTGCGCCGCCTCGGCATCATCGGCATCAACACCGCCCTGGAGTTCGACATCTATGGCAACGTCAACTCCACCCATGTCTGCGGTACACGGATGATGAACGGCATCGGTGGCTCGGGCGACTTCGCGCGCAACGCGCACCTGTCCGTGTTCGTGACCAAGTCGATCGCCAAGGGCGGTGCGATCTCCAGCGTGGTGCCGATGGTCAGCCACGTTGACCATACCGAACATGACGTCGACATCCTCGTGACCGAAGTCGGTCTGGCAGACCTGCGAGGCCTGGCACCGCGGGAGCGTGCCCGGATCATCATCGACAAATGCGTGCACCCGGATTACCGCCAGGCGCTGAATGATTACTTCACCGCCGCATGCGCCATCGGCGGGCACACCCCGCACATTCTGCGTGACGCCCTGAGCTGGCACATAAACCTGGAAGAAACCGGGCAAATGCTGGAGAAGTAATTGGTACAGATAGCAGCTGGCGCAAACACAGTTTCGTCAGCTTGCTCTTGCCTCTTCGCAATATGAAAAAAACTGTACTGCTGTACCGGTCATTTCCTAGGGAAAATTCCTACCTCATCGAGCAAAAACAGCAATTTTGCACCTTAATAGTGCGGACAGGTACAGTTGCCTCAAATTAGACCAGTACACCCCCTATAAACAGTTAACTGAGCCCTCACAATACAGATGAACTGTATCTACAGAGACTAGGCAAACGAGAGGATCATGGGCACCAGTTAAACCACTACCTAATCCCGCCATAAGCGGAAGGATGACCACCATGGAACGTACACTCAGTTCCGATCTGTTCTTTCAAGACACTGCTGCAAAAACCCAGGCCTCCCTGCCTCTGCGCGTTATCGCCAACCTGATGCTGTGGCAGCGCCGCATCACCAGCCGCCATCAACTGGCTCGCCTGGATTCGCGTCTGCTGGCTGACGCCGGGATTAGCGAAGCACAACGCTACGAAGAGCTGAGCAAGCCGTTCTGGCGCTAAGTTAGCGTCGCTGGCTCTGACCTGAAGGTCCACCGCCAGCAACCCGAATTGAAAAAACAAGACCCGTCGTGGGAAACCACGACGGGTTTTGTCGTTTTGGCCTGGCAAATCTGCTTTTACAGTAGGGAACCATGAACACCAGTACAGTTTGAAAAAACAACTAACTGGATGAGTACAATATCGTTGTGGTGTGTCTGTAGTGGATTTTCGACCGGTGTCAGCATGATGCTTTCCACTTATCGGCAGAGGGACCGCAGCATGAGTTCTTTACAGGATGTTTCCACCCCATCAACTCAATCGAGACCTTGCTTGCGCTGGGCCAGACACCTGCTGACAGAACTCTTCGCCAGCCTGGAAAGGGCGAGAACACGACGTTTACTGGCTCAACTCGATGATCATCAGCTATCGGATCTTGGCATCAGCCACGCTGAGCGCGTCAATGAACTGGATAAACCGTTCTGGCGTTGACTGCCTGTTTGCATGACGGGCTGTTCGAACTGACACACTCAGGCCTAATATCAAACCAGAACGTGGCGAGCGCCAAGCGCCTGGCGTCTGACTTTGCAGACACTGCGCCATTTTTCAATTGGTTTACCCTAAGGAGTTACCCCATGTCCCGTCTTCGCCTGCTTAGCGCTGCGGCCCTGTTTGCCGTGGCTGCCAGTGCTCAAGCCAGCAGCTTCATCGTGACCACCGACGCTGTTGTCAACGCGCTCAAAGCCACGTCCGATGCGACCTCCGACGTCATCTCGTCTTCGTTCAAGGATGACAAGATCGTCCTCGCGGCCCGTGACGACGCTGCCAGCTTCGTCGCCAGTGAAGGTTCCATCCGCGGCGTGAAGCTGGAAAGCGCCATCGACCACATTCACCGCCAGGCGCCACAGCTGAACGCAACCGACGCCCAACTGGCGCAAGCGATCCTGACAATCTAAACGACTGCACAGACATGGGGCACGCCCGACGTGTCCCAATGTTTCGGCGCTGGCTCTAGAACGGGCCTTGCGCTAGGCTTGGGACTCACGCTCAATTGTCGAGTCTCATGCGTTTCCCTTCAGTTTTATTGATCGCTCCAGTCTTTCTTACCCTTGGCTGCTGCGGATCAGCCCACGCTTATGACGCCTTCAACCTGTCTACCCAAGGCATCGTCGCCAGCGGTTACGCCACAAGTTTGGTGACCAGCGCCCCCTTCGACCATAAACTGCTGCTCGCCGCCCAGGACGACGCGGCGGCATTCATTGCCAGCGACGGCCAACTGAGAGGCGCACGACTGGAGTCGGCCCTGCGGTATCTGCGCCGAACCCAGGCAAAACTTCATGCCAGCGACCTTGAACTGGCACAAGCAATTCTCGTCCAATAGCTATCCCTGTTTTTCTGGAGTCATTCCATGCGTAACCCGCTGATTGCTGCCACCTTAGGCCTGTTACTTTTGGCCGATGTGGCCCAGGCACATACTCTGGTTGCCACCAGTAATATTCTGATCCGTGCTACCCAGCGCACCCTCGATTTCACCTCCGACACCACCACGTCCATTCGCGATTCGAAAATCGTGCGCGAAGCCCAGGACGACGCCGCCAGTTTCGTTGCCAGCAATGGCGACATTCGTGGCGCTCACCTGGAATCCGCTTTCGACTTGCTGCGCACCCGCGTGCCGGAAGCGCGCGACGCCAGTGATCAGGATCTCGCCGAAGCCATCCTCGCACTGTGAAGCGTCCACGCGCCTGGCTGCTGGCCGGGGCCCTGTTGCTGCTCGCCAACACGGCCCACGCAGGCCTTCAGTTACAGCTCAAGACCGAAGGTCTGACGCCCGCACAACAGCAAGCCAGCCAGGCGTTGCTCGATGAAGCCATGCAGGCGCTGCCGCCACGCTTTATCGAGCAACTCGATCGACGCATCGACGTTGGCTGGACCGATGACATGCCACGCAACGCCTACGGTCAGGCATCACTGGTGTCCGAGCTCGATCTGAACCGCAACCTGCTGGCCGGCCTCACCGATGGCAGCGCCGCGACGAGGAAAACCCATCGCCCCCATGGCACCGTGCGCCGGGAAATGCTGGCCACGGTGTTGCACGAGCTGACTCACATCTACGATCGCTCGCGCCTGTGGCCGGATGCCGAACGCAAGCTGATTCAACGCTGCACCCAGCGCAACAACAGCTCAGGGCTGGTTGGCATTCCCGACCAGTGCCGGGGCGAGTCGGATCGGCGTTTTACCCTCAGTGACGATCCACGCCTGCTCGACCTCGCCGGTTGGCAGCAATACGTAGGCCGTCGCGGTGAACGCGAACAGCACAACCGCCAGATTGCCCGCAGTCCGGATATCTACGAGACAAGCAGTCCAAAGGAATTCGTCGCGGTCAACATGGAGTATTTCCTCCTCGACCCGAGCTACGCCTGCCGCCGACCCGCACTGTACCGCTACTACAAGGAACATTTCGGTTGGGCGCCCGCCACCAAAAACACCTGCAGTAAAACCTTCGCGTTCCTCAATGCCGGCAACGACTTCGCCAAGACACCTTTGGGCCAGGTCGATCCGGAGCGGGTGTATGCCGTTGACTATCTGCTGGCCGAAGCTAACCAGAACCTGTTCAGCCGCTGGGGCCACAGCATGTTGCGCCTGGTGATCTGCGCGCCGGGCCGACCACGCGGACCGGATTGTCGACTGGACCTGGACCAGCATCTGGTGCTGTCGTACCGCGCCTTCGTCGGCGACGTACAGCTGTCGAGCTGGGATGGCCTGGTCGGTAAATACCCGTCGCGGCTGTTTATCCTGCCGCTGTCCCAGGTCATTGACGAATACACCAAGACCGAACTGCGCAGCTTGGCCTCCGTACCCCTGAACCTGTCGCGCAGAGAGATTGAAGACGTGGTCGGACGTGCCGCCGAGATGCACTGGAGCTACGACGGCAACTACTTCTTCCTGTCGAACAACTGCGCAGTGGAAGAACTGAAATTGCTGCGCGGCGGGACCAACAACCCACAGTTGGTTGGACTCGACAACATCATGCCCAACGGTTTGCTGGAAGTGCTGAAGGGACGAGGACTGGCGGACACCAGCGTGCTGGACGATCCACGGGAAGCCCTGCGCCTGGGTTATCGTTTCGACTCCTTCCGCGATCGCTATCAAGCCATGTTCGAAGTGCTGAAAAAGCGCTTGCCGATCAAACAGGAAACCGTCGAAGACTGGCTCGACTTGAAAGCCGCGCAGCGTCGGCAATGGTTCGAGCAGGCTGATTTGCGCACCAGTGCGGCGTTGCTTCTGCTGGAGCAAGCGAGTTTCCGCCGGCAGTTGCTGTTGGCCCAGGATGAAGTGAAACAGCGTTATCTGGGCGCCCGAGAACTGAAGAATGGCGGCATGGACAAGGCCAACGAGACGCTCAAGGACATTCTCGCCAACAGTGGCTTCCTCAGCCGGCCGGCGGAGCTGCTGGGCACCAACGGTTATGGCTTGCCACAGTCGAGCGAGTGGGAGCACCTGGAATCGGAAAGCAGCCAGCGCCAGAAGCAGCTCCTGGCGCTGTCCGGGGACCTGGACAAGGAAGTGAGAGCGTTGCTTGAACCGGGCCGTGCCGCCGAAATGGCTGCCAATGAGGCCAACGTGAAACAGATTGGCGAGCACCTGCGCAAATTGCACAAGGCGTCAGGCGGGATAGAGTTGCCTTGATACCGCAACCTTGTGGGAGCGAGCTTGCTCCCACAAGGTTTACAGCGTTTAGGAGCTTCACCCTCAGCTGACGCGGGCCTTACGCACGCCGTCCGCCAACGCCGAGCACAGGCTCAATACACCGTCGACTGCCTGATCCGCTGTTGCCGCATTGGCGATCTGGTCGATCAATGCCGAACCCACCACCACACCGTCAGCCAAGCGAGCGATGGACGCCGCCTGCTCTGGGGTACGGATACCGAAACCGATACTGATCGGCAGGTCGGTATGGCGGCGCAGACGGGCGACCGCTTCCTCGACGTGTTCCAGCGTGGCGGCACCGGCACCGGTCACACCGGCCACCGAGACGTAGTAGACGAAACCGGAGCTGCCGTTGAGAACGGTCGGCAGGCGCACATCGTCGGTGGTTGGCGTGGTCAAGCGGATAAAATCCAGGCCCGCGGCCTGCGCCGGGTCGCACAGCTCGCCGTTATGCTCCGGCGGCAGGTCGACCACGATCAGGCCGTCAACGCCGGCCTCTTTGGCTTCGGCAATGAAGCGCGGTACGCCGTACATGTGGATCGGGTTGAAGTACCCCATCAGCACCAGCGGCGTATCGTTGTTGTCCTGGCGGAACTCGCGAACCATTTGCAGGGTTTTTGCCAGATTCTGCTTGGCACCCAACGCACGGATGTTGGCGAGCTGGATGGCCGGGCCGTCAGCCATCGGGTCGGTGAAGGGCATGCCCAGCTCGATCACGTCGGCACCAGCCGCCGGCAAGCCCTTGAGGATGGCCAGGGACGTGTCGTAGCCCGGGTCGCCGGCGGTCACGAAAGTCACCAGGGCGGCGCGGTTCTGTTCCTTGAGTTCGGCAAAACGCGTTTGCAGGCGGCTCATCAGTGTTTCTCCTGCTTGGATTGCTCGTGTTGAGAGTGTTCCATGTGGTGCATCACGGTCTGCATGTCTTTGTCGCCACGACCGGACAGGTTGACCACCATCAGGTGATCCTTTGGCAGGCTCGGTGCGCGCTTAAATACTTCAGCCAAGGCGTGGGCGCTCTCCAGGGCAGGGATGATCCCTTCCAGGCGGCAGCACTGGTGAAACGCGGCGAGGGCTTCGTCATCGGTCACCGAGGTGTACTGAACGCGGCCAATGTCGTGCAACCAGGCGTGTTCCGGACCGATGCCCGGGTAGTCGAGGCCGGCAGAGATCGAGTGGGCGTCGATGATCTGGCCATCGTCGTCCTGCAGCAGGAAGGTGCGGTTGCCGTGCAACACACCCGGTACGCCGCCGTTCAGGCTGGCCGCATGCTTGCCGGTCTCGATGCCGTAACCGGCAGCTTCAACGCCGATGATTTCGACGCTCTTGTCGTCGAGGAACGGGTGGAACAGGCCCATGGCGTTGGAACCACCGCCAATGCACGCCACCAGGCTATCTGGCAGACGGCCCTCCTGGGCTTGCAGTTGCTCACGGGTTTCCTTGCCGATCACGGCCTGGAAGTCGCGAACCATTGCCGGGTAAGGGTGCGGACCGGCCACGGTGCCGATCAGGTAGAAGGTGCTGTCGACGTTGGTCACCCAGTCACGCAGGGCTTCGTTCATCGCATCCTTCAGCGTGCCGGTGCCGGCCACCACCGGGATAACCTCGGCACCCAGCAGCTTCATGCGAAACACGTTGGCCTGCTGACGTTCGATGTCAGTAGTGCCCATGTAAATCACGCAATCCAGACCGAAACGCGCAGCAACGGTGGCAGTGGCCACACCGTGCATGCCGGCGCCGGTCTCGGCGATGATGCGCTTTTTGCCCATGCGTCGCGCCAGCAGGATCTGGCCGATGCAGTTGTTGATCTTGTGCGCGCCGGTGTGGTTCAGCTCTTCACGCTTGAGGTAGATCTTCGCGCCGCCACAGAATTCGGTCAGGCGCTCGGCGAAGTACAGTGGGCTTGGACGTCCGACGTAGTCGCGCTGGAAGTAGGCCAGTTCCTCCTTGAATGCAGGATCTTCCTTGGCCAGCTCATATTCACGGGCCAGGTCGAGGATCAACGGCATCAGGGTTTCGGCAACGTAGCGACCGCCGAACGCGCCAAACAGGCCGTTGGCATCAGGGCCGTTGCGCAGATTAGTCTGGGTCATTTGGCGCTCCAGTTGAATGCGTGAAGTGATGCATAAAGAGATAGTGGGCTTCACTCTACCCCTGACGCCCCGGCCTGAAAACCGATAAGATCGCCACAACCTGTCAGGAAAACTCACAGATCCCATGAGCCATGACCTTCCTCCGCTGAACGCGCTTCGCGCCTTCGAAGCCACTGCCCGCTTGAACAGCGTCAGTCAGGCGGCCGAACAGTTGCACGTCACCCATGGGGCCGTCAGCCGGCAACTCAAGGTGCTTGAAGAACACCTCGGCGTAAGCTTGTTCGTCAAGGACGGTCGCGGCCTGAAACTCACAGATGCCGGGTTGCGCCTGCGTGATGCCAGCAGCGAGGCCTTCGAGCGTCTGCGCAGCGTTTGCGCTGAACTCACACAAAGCACGGCCGATGCTCCATTCGTGCTCGGTTGCTCGGGAAGCCTGCTGGCGCGCTGGTTTATCCCGCGACTGGGGAGACTCAATGCCGACCTGCCGGACTTGCGCCTGCACCTGTCGGCCGGAGAAGGCGATCTGGATCCGCGAAGACCGGGGCTGGATGCCTTGCTGGTCTTTGCCGAGCCACCATGGCCGGCGGACATGCAGGTTTTTGAGCTGGCCAGCGAACGCATCGGCCCGGTCATGAGCCCGCGGTTCGCCGGCTATGAACGGCTCAAGCAGGCGCCGGAAACCGCGCTGCTGAGCGAACCCTTGCTACACACCACCTCACGCCCACAAGCCTGGCCGAACTGGGCGCAACCACGCGGACTCGACGCCAGGGCGCTGAAGTACGGTCAGGGATTTGAACATTTGTATTACTTGCTGGAAGCCGCCGTCGCGGGTCTGGGCGTGGCGATTGCCCCCGAACCCCTGGTGGCGGAGGACTTGAAGGCCGGTCGCCTGGTTGCACCATGGGGCTTCAGTGAAACCCCGGCAAACCTGGCGTTGTGGCTCCCCAAGCGCGCCGCGGACGGGCGCGCCCGGCAACTGGCGCAGTGGCTCAAGAACGAACTGCGTCGAACGGATTAATCACGCTTGCACAACAGATAAGCGGCCAGCAGGCCTAATGCGCCCACGGCGACACCGGCTGTTGTCCAGGGGTGTTCCTGGGCGTAGTCCCGGGTGGCAATCCCGGTTTCGCGGGTTTTGACCTTGACCTCTTCATAGGCGTCGGCCAGCAAATGGCGCGAGTGCTTCAAGGCATTCTCGGCGTTGCTTTTCAGGGTCTTGAGTGTTTTACGCGACTCGTCCGAGGCGTCGTCCTTCAAGCTTTCCAAAGACTTGAGCAGACTCTCGATCTCGGCTTCCATGCTTTGCAATGAGGCTTTGCGTAACGAGGTGTTGGCCATGGTGACTCTCCTGCATTGGTGATGAGTGGCATGTGTTGGTTGGGACTTCAGGGGTTCGAGAAAGTGCAGAAAACCTGAACTTCATCCACAGAGCGACCAACAGAAAAAATAGGAAAAATCACTGCTAGGCTGTAATTCACACGCCGAGGAGAACGCCATGTCTGACCATCACACCTACAAGAAAGTCGAGCTGGTTGGCTCGTCCACCAGCAGTATCGAAGATGCAATCAACAACGCTCTGACCGAAGCCAGCAAGAGCATCAAGTACATGGAATGGTTTGAAGTGACCGAGACCCGTGGGCACATCAGGGACGGTAAGGCTGCGCACTTTCAGGTGACCTTGAAAGTCGGGTTCCGGATTGCCAGCAGCTGACTTTGGGCTAGTCTTCTGAACTTGCACGCCAGCCGAATGCCATAGGGAATGGCAAAGCACTCCATGAGCGCGTCCGGCTGACGGCTGGTTACCCCTATGATCCGACCAGGGAAAATGCAACCGATGAAGAAGTTTATGTTGGCAGTAGGTTTGTTGAGCCTTGCAGGGACCGCATTGGCGGGCGGCAAGCCATGCGAAGAGCTGAAAGCCGAAATCGCAGCGAAACTTGATGCCAAGGGCGTTTCCGGATATTCGCTGGAGATTGTCGATAAAGGTGCCGCTGCCGGCGGGCAAGTAGTTGGCAAATGCGAAGCAGGCGCCAAAGTGATCGTCTATAAAAAGTAGGCCGATTCCCGCCTGAATGAAAAAGCCGACGCCATGGCGCCGGCTTTTTTATGCCTGCCATTTGAGTATCAGCCTCGCATGACCTGCGCCAGCAACTCGTAGGAATGCACGCGATCCGAATGTTCGTACAGGTCACTGGTGAAAATCAGCTCGTCAGCCTGGGTCTGTTCGATCAGGACCTCGAGTTTGGCGCGGATTTTCTGCGGGCTGCCGATCATGGCCAGGCCAAGGAAATCGTGCACGGCCTCTTTCTCATGGGGCAGCCACAGGCCGTCCATGGTCTTCACCGGTGGACGCTGTACCAGGCTTTGGCCACGCATCAGGGCGAGAATCCGCTGGAACACCGAAGTCGCCAGGTAATCGGCCTGCTCGTCGGTATCGGCTGCCACTAAAGGCACGCCGAGCATCACGTAGGGTTTGTCCAAAACGGCTGACGGCTTGAAGTGATTGCGGTAGACCCGGATCGCTTCATGCATGTAGCGCGGCGCGAAATGCGATGCGAAGGCGTAGGGCAAACCGCGTTCACCGGCCAGCTGAGCGCTGAACAGGCTCGAACCCAACAACCAGACTGGCACATTGGTCCCGGTGCCCGGCATGGCGATGATGCGCTGGTCCGGAGTACGCGGCCCGAGATAGCGCACCAGCTCCGCCACATCTTCCGGGAAATCGTCGGCGCTGCCGGAGCGTTCACGGCGCAGCGCACGTGCGGTCATCTGGTCGGAACCGGGCGCGCGCCCCAGGCCCAGGTCAATGCGGCCCGGATAAAGACTTTCCAGGGTGCCAAACTGCTCGGCAATCACCAACGGTGCGTGGTTGGGCAACATCACCCCACCCGAACCGACTCGAATGGTCGACGTGCCACCGGCCAGGTAACCGAGCAGCACCGACGTCGCGGAACTGGCGATGCCGTCCATATTGTGGTGCTCAGCCACCCAGAAGCGGTTGTAACCGAATTTCTCGACGTGCTGCGCCAGGTCCAGCGAATTGCGCAGCGACTGGGCCGCGCTGCCGTTCTCGCGCACCGGCACCAGATCGAGGGTCGAGAACTTGATATCGGACAGTCGTTTCATAAACCTGCTTCTCCAATTGAGGGCGCAGGTTTGTTTTTGCGAACGCAAACCTGCCGAATCCAAAAGCGTGTTCATGCAATGTGGGCATATACCCGAGTTTCAATAGCCCGGTAAAAAATCCCTCGAAAAAAGCAGGCTGATCGGACAGGGCTGCCCGGTGTCCAACGTGCTGAATGCGAAGATCAGCCAGCAGGCCACACTGGTCGGCCAGATTTTTGTTGAAAACAAAAGATCGCAGCCTTGCGCAATCTGCCGGGATCATTCGGCAAAAAGTGCTCAAGTCTGCGATCTTTTTTGCGTCGCGACAGATTTGCCCGCTAAAACTGTGGTCGAATAAACGACAGCAGCGAAAACCCACGACTGTGCGCGCTGCGTCAAAGGAGCTTCAACATGAAACGTTTTACCCTGGCGGTTATCTGTTGCGCATTGACCACTTCGGCCCTCGCGGCACCTAAACCCTGCGAAGAACTCAAGGCCGAGATCGAAGCCAAGATCCAGGCCAGTGGCGTCACCGCCTACACGCTTGAAATCGTCACCAACGACGAGGTCCACGACCAGAACATGGTCGTTGGCTCGTGCGAAAACGGCACCAAGAAAATCATCTACCAGAAGAACGACCGCTGACACCTCACATCAAGCAGTAAGACTCCCGATCTTCTGCAACGATCTCCCGCTTGGCGTTGTATAGCCTGGCTTCAGGGATGAAGGCAATCGAGCGTCCTTCAAGCACATAACGTTGGCCGGCTTCGAAATGATCGAAGTTGATGGTCAAGTAACATATGCGTTCAGAAGGGCCGCCCATCATGTTCAAGCCCCCGCCACCAGGTACTTCGAAGTCGAAGCGGACGATCAGCTCATGGCTGCCAGGCATAACCTCAAAAAAACGCCCGTCGGCCAAGCGCTGTTTATCCAGACGCTCGGCCATCAGCAACTTATCGTTAGGGAAGGGCGTGGAAAATTCGACCCAGGCCATCTTTGGATTAGCCGTCGGCATCGGGCTCTGACAGCCAGCGACAATGCTGGCAGCCAGCAACAGCATCAACCTGTACATGATGAATGTCCCAAGGGGTTATACATTCAGCATAACGCCGATCAGGTGTGTTGACAGCCCGCAGGCGTGCCTTGACCAATCACTTTTCGCTGTTCATCGTAGAGTTTCGCCCAAGGCCGAAAACCGATGTTCCCCACCTTTAGCCGATAACGCTCGCCCGCGTTGAAGTCGTTGAATTTCACGTTCAACTGGCAATCGCGCCACAACGGTTCGGCATCAGGGCCGATGTTGGTGGGCTGGACCGAGAATTGGTAGCGGACCGTCAGCTCATGGCTACCGGGCTGGACCTGGAAATAGCGTTTGTCGTCGGTGGCCTTGTCATCGACCTCCAGCGCCTGCAGAGTCGTATCTTCTTGCTTCGAGTCCAGGTCGATCCAGGCTTGCGCAGGATCAGGGCGGGGTAGTCCGAAAAAAGCACAGCCGGCCAGCATCAGCAGGCCTCCTGTCAGTATCAACATGCGCATAGCAGAACTCCAGTCAGGCGGGATAATCTTGCGCAAAGACTCTCCAAGGAAGAATTATTGTGTTCAGGCCGCTTCCTAGCCTTGGATTACTTGATCGCGTATTTCGCGTTTTGTTTCCGGGTGCGATGTTTTTGTTGCTCAACGGTTGCGCCGGCGTCAGCTATTACAATCAACTGGCCAGCGGCCAACTGCAGTTGCTGCGGGCGAGGGAGCCGGTTTCCAGCGTGGTTGCCGACCCGGCGCGCGATCAAAAACTGCGTATACACCTGGAGCAATCGCAAAAAGCCCGAACGTTCGCCAGCCAGCAATTGCACCTGCCGGATAACCAAAGTTACCGCTTGTACGCAGACATTGGGCGCCCCTTCGTCGTCTGGAATGTCTTCGCCACGCCGGAGTTTTCCCTCAAACCCGTAAACCACTGCTTCCCCATCGCCGGTTGCGTGGCTTATCGCGGTTACTACAGCCAGAGTGCAGCCCGCGGCGAAGCAGCTTTGCAACGCTTGCAGGGCATGGACGTGTCGATTGGCGGTGTCGAGGCCTATTCGACACTCGGCTGGTTCAACGATCCGATCATCAGTTCGATGATGGGCTGGGGGGACGAGCGACTGGCCACGCTGATCTTTCACGAGCTGGCCCATCAACGCTTCTATGTGAAGGACGACACAGAGTTCAACGAATCCTTCGCCACCTTCGTCGAGCAGGAAGGTACTCGCCAATGGCGCGCCTACCGCCTCCTGCCACCGGATAACAATGCGCAGGCGCGTCAGCGCAACCAATTCACTGCGTTGGTGCTCAAGACCCGCACCCGACTGGAAAAGCTCTACACATTGCCATTGCCAACCGGACAAATGCGCCAGCGCAAGGCTGCCGAGTTCGAGCGCTTGCGCAGCGAATACCGGCAGTTGCGTGACAGTCAGTGGGCCGCAGACAAACGCTACGACACCTGGATCTATGCCCCGATGAACAATGCCCGGCTGTTGCCGTTTGGTTTATACGACCAATGGGTACCGGCATTTGCCGCGCTGTTCCATCAAGTGGATGGCGATTGGCTCAGGTTTTATGCCGCCGTGGAGAAGCTCGGCGCCTTGCCGGCGGGCGAGCGCAAGGCGGCGCTGAAAACATTGGCTGACAGGGCCGATCAACCAAAGAACCAATAGCAAACCCCGATTGCACCCAACACCCCGGCCAGCTCCGCCAGCAATGCACAACCGACGGCATGGCGCGCGCGCTGGATGCCCACGGCGCCGAAGTACACCGCCAGGACATAGAACGTCGTCTCGGTACTGCCCTGGACCGTTGCCGCCACCAGCGCCGGGAAGCTGTCGACGCCCGAGGTCTTCATGGTTTCGATCAGCATCGCCCGGGCAGCGCTACCGGAGAAGGGTTTGACCATCGCCGTCGGCAGCGCATCGACGAATCGCGTGTCCCAGCCGGCCCACGCGACCAGATGGCGAATCCCTTCCAGGCCGAAGTCCAGCGCACCGGAGGCTCGCAATACGCCCACCGCGCAGAGCATCGCCACCAGATAGGGCAGCAAGTTCTTGGCGACGTCGAACCCCTCTTTGGCACCCTCGATGAAGGCCTCGTAGACCTTCACCTTACGCAGCGCGCCGATCAGCAGAAACAGCATGATCAGGCCAAACAGCGTCAGGTTGCCGAGGATCGATGACAGACCGGCCAGCGCGCTCGCGGAAAGGGTCGCCAGTAACGCCATGAACCCACCAAGGGCGAGGGCACCGGGGATCATGTAAGCCAGCACCACGGGGTCCCAGATGCGCAGGCGCTGCATGAACGCCACCGACAGGAAGCCGACAATGGTCGAGCAACTGGTCGCCAACAGGATCGGCAGGAACACCAGCGTCGGGTCGGGCGCGCCTTGCTGGGCGCGATACATGAAGATGGTCACCGGCAGCAGGGTCAGCGAGGAGGCGTTGAGTACCAGGAACAGGATCTGTGCGTTGCTGGCGGCGGTAGCGCTGGGATTGAGTTCTTGCAGCGCTTTCATGGCCTTGAGACCGATCGGCGTGGCGGCGTTGTCCAGGCCCAGGCCGTTGGCGGCGAAGTTCAGGGTGATCAGGCCGATGGCCGGATGACCAGGCGGGACTTCAGGCATCAGGCGCAAAAACAGTGGCCCCAGGGCCTTGGCCAACCATTCGACGATCCCGGCTTTCTCGGCAATGCGCAGAAAGCCCAGCCAGAGGGTGAGGGTGCCAAACAGCAGCACCATGACTTCGACCGACAGCTTGGCCATGGAAAAAATGCTTTCCACCATTGCCGCGAAAATCCCGGCATTACCGCCGATCAGCCACTGCGCCAGCGCCGATACGGCTGCCACGATGAAGAAGCCAAGCCACAGGCCATTGAGCATCAGTCAAATCCCCCAAAAGATCCGCGAATGATAGCGGGGTGGCCAGAAACGACAAACCCCGGATTTCTCCGGGGTTTGTTGTAGGAGCGAGCTTGCTCGCGATGGACGTCAACGATGACGCGGGCATTCTGGATACGCGCGGTGTTCCTGCCACCATCGCGAGCAAGCTCGCTCCTACAGGGGATTTGTGTCAGTTGCTGGAGGTTTCGCCCGCCGGCAGTTTTTCCTTGCTGCGCCAGTGCGGCAGGGAGTTCCAGTAGCGCTGGCCCTTGGCGTCGTCGTACATCCCTTCCCAACGAGCGATAACCAGAACAGCCAGGGCGTTGCCGATCACGTTCAGTGCGGTACGGGCCATGTCCATGACGCGGTCGACACCGGCGATGAACGCCAGGCCTTCCAGAGGAATACCGACGCTGCCCAGGGTAGCCAGCAGCACCACGAAGGACACGCCCGGTACTCCGGCGATGCCTTTGGAGGTGACCATCAGCGTCAGTACCAGCAACAGTTGCTGACTGATCGACAGGTCGATGCCATACAGCTGGGCAATGAAGATCGCCGCGATGCTTTGGTACAGGGTCGAACCGTCGAGGTTGAACGAGTAACCGGTCGGCACCACGAAGCTGCAAATGGCTTTCGGCGCGCCGTAGGCTTCCATCTTCTCGATCACGCGCGGCAGCACGGTTTCGGAACTGGCGGTGGAGTAGGCCAGTACCAGCTCATCCTTGAAGATGCGCATCAGCTTGATCACCGAGAAGCCGAACAGGCGAGCGATCAGGCCCAGGACCACGAAAGCGAAGAAGGCGATGGCGACGTAAACCAGGATCACCAGTTTGGCCAGCGGTATCAGCGAGGCGAAGCCGAAGTTGGCCACGGTTACCGCGATCAGTGCGAACACGCCGATCGGGGCGTAGTTCATGATCATGTGAGTGACCTTGAACATGCTTTCCGATACGCCCTGGAACATCTTCACCAGCGGTTCGCGCAGGTCCGCCTGCAGGCTCGACAAACCGAGACCGAACAATACAGAGAAGAAGATGATCGGCAGCATTTCGCCGCGAACCATGGCCGCAAAGATGTTCGACGGGATCAGGTTGAGGATGGTTTGGACGAACGCGTGTTCATGCTGAACCTCGGCCGCCGTCGCCTGGTACTTGGAAATGTCCACAGTACCCAGGGTGCTCATGTCGATGCCGGCCCCCGGATGGAACAGGTTGGCCAGCAGCAGACCGACCACGATGGCGATGGTGGTGACGATCTCGAAGTAAATGATGGTCTTGAAGCCGATACGCCCCAGCTTCTTGGCGTCACCGACGCCGGCAATGCCGACAATCAGGGAGGAGATGACGATCGGGATTACGATCATCTTGATCAGACGGATAAAGATATCGCCTGCCGGTTGCAGGACGTTGCTGATCCACCAGGCTTTTTCGGCACTGAAATGGTTGAGCAGCGCACCGATTGCAATCCCTAATACCAGACCGATGAGGATCTGCCAGGCGAGGCTGAGCTTTGCCTTCTTCATATCTTTACCCTTAATTGTTGTTTGACTCAGGGAGATGCGCGAACTGGAACGCTTATGGCGAAAAAGTCTAGTGCATCTTCCCCCTGTATAAGGTGCCCCCGGAACCCGTGTTTACACGCTTTCTGGCAGGCGAAAAAAGGCGCAACTATTCCGATGCAAGGGAGCGCCGTCTAATGCCGTAAACGCCTACCCCATGCCGAATCGGCATGGGGGTTTTTTAGTAAAACGCGCGCCCCAACCGGTTCGAATACGACATTTCGGCAGGCATAAGTGCCGTGAACCGGTCATTACAGAGCAGATTGAATGTTTTTTGAGCAGTGGCCGAGGGTTGATTTTTCAGCAGAATCCCGCAGGACGAAGCGAAAAATCGCGGCCAAAAAAAGGTGATTTTTCTCGATATACGGTCGCCGGTGAAACACCGGGAAAAGTATTTTCCGACGTAACAAGGACAAGGAAGCGAAAACGCTGAAGAAACCGAGACGAGCGCTCTATTTCAATGTGTTGCGTGATCAAGCCCTTCGCAAGCCCGTCGAACCATGGCGGTCCGGCGAACTTGCGCAGCAGCTTTCCTGACCCGGCCCTTGCGCAGGCACTCGCTGTACCCGTAGGTCACTCCGCCCCTGAAACAGGCAGAACGTCCCGACCCCTTGGTCATGCGCCAGCCTTCCTCAGGTGACGCAAGTGGAAAGAGGCGCTGTAGCCTCCCTCATGTGCGTACTTCAATACCCGTTCGGATCTTTCTTCGTTTGCTTCATCGCCAAGGCGGCTGCCAGTGCCTTGAACAAACCGCCGATGTCAGCTTTGACCGCGACGGCCAAAGAAGAAGGAAGCAACGAACATCACCAGGAACACGACAAACAGAATCTTGGCGATACCTGTGGCGGTGCCCGCGATACCGCCGAAACCCAGTACGGCAGCGACGATGGCGATAACCAGGAATGTGATTGCCCAACTCAACATGGTAATTCTCCTTACGCTTCTGTTTAGAGGTGCCGCGTTTCCCGGCGCATTGGGTGCACGGAAGTTTTACCTAGAACACCCAATGCTCCCGATAACGAATCTCACCCACAGGACCGACCTGGTCGACATCCATCATGTGCATCGGGGTGCTATCGGCCTGACCGCTGCTGACTGCGCTGAAATGGGTTTGGGTCGGGCGCTGAATCGACAGACGTGGCGCTTCAGGCTGCTGGCCCTGTTCCCAGCGTTGAAACTGCTGGCCGCCGATCAGGGTGATCAACAGCGCCAGTACAGCAAACAGTCCTTGCTGGATATGCACAGGCGAAAGGCGCCGGTGGGCGGCACGTTGAAGGTTCATCCTGGAGCTCCTGCCACTCGGGTCGGTATTCGATAGCGGGCGCTGGATTCTGAATGCCCTGGTCAACCAGACAATTGCAGCCCGCATGCCAGCTTTAACTCGATTTAATTTCCTTTAATTTCAATATCTTAAGACCATAAAAGAAATCACTTCGCACGCATCCTGCACGATGCCACTTGCGCGGTCGTGCGTATTGCACGATTCGTTTGAAGGAAGGCGTAAATTTTTTGAATTGAGAGGAGGGCGCGGATGTCAGAAATACACGCTGGTTTTTGTAAGAAACCGAGCATCCATTAAAGGACCGGCGAAATCAGGTGGCAATGCGATACATGGGATGAAAGCTACCCTGCCATGACAGGAATGGCTCAGAATCAATCATGCAACTTGCCCGATTTCTCTGAGGCTAAATAAAGATTATTCATTAAGGAGCGTAGGAAAATGGAATCAGCCACTGAGCATCAAGGCCGCATTCTGCTGGTGGATGATGAGTCCGCCATCCTGCGTACTTTCCGTTATTGCCTCGAAGACGAAGGCTACAGCGTGGCCACCGCTACCAGCGCCGCGCAGGCAGAAGCACTGTTGCAGCGACAGGTCTTCGACCTGTGCTTCCTCGATTTGCGTCTGGGTGAAGACAACGGCCTCGATGTGCTGGCCCAGATGCGTATTCAGGCGCCCTGGATGCGGGTGGTGATCGTCACTGCGCACTCTGCCGTCGACACCGCAGTGGATGCGATTCAGGCCGGTGCCGCCGACTATCTGGTCAAACCGTGCAGCCCCGATCAATTGCGGCTGGCAACCGCCAAGCAACTGGAAGTGCGGCAACTGTCGGCGCGACTGGAAGCCCTGGAAGGTGAAGTACGCAAGCCCCAGGATGGTCTGGACTCCCACAGCCCGGCCATGAAAGTGGTACTCGAAACCGCCCGTCAGGTTGCCACGACCGATGCCAATATCCTGATTCTTGGTGAATCCGGTACCGGCAAGGGCGAACTGTCCCAAGCCATTCACGGCTGGAGCAAACGCGCGAAGAAATCCTGCATCACGATCAACTGCCCGTCGCTGAACGCTGAACTCATGGAAAGCGAACTTTTCGGCCACAGCCGTGGCGCCTTCACCGGTGCCAGCGAAAGCACCTTGGGCCGAGTCAACCAGGCTGACGGCGGTACGCTGTTTCTCGACGAGATTGGCGACTTTCCCCTGACATTGCAGCCGAAGTTGCTGCGTTTCATTCAGGACAAGGAATATGAGCGTGTCGGTGATCCGGTAACCCGTCGCGCCGATGTGCGCATCCTTGCGGCCACCAACCTCAACCTTGAGGACATGGCCCGCGACGGTCGTTTCCGTGAAGACCTGCTCTACCGCCTGAATGTCATTACCTTGCACCTGCCACCGCTACGCGAACGCCGCGAAGATATTCTCAACCTCGCCGATCGTTTCCTCGCACGCTTCGTCAAGGAATACGCCCGTCCTGCGCGCGCCTTCAGCGACGAGGCGCGGGAAGCACTGCTGGGCTATCGTTGGCCCGGCAACATCCGTGAGCTACGCAACGTGATCGAGCGGGCGAGCATCATCTGTCCGCAGGAGCGGGTCGAGATCAGTCATCTGGGCATGGCCGAAACCCCGGTCCACAACGCACCGCGTATCGGCGCGGCACTGAGCCTGGATGAGCTGGAGAAAGCTCACATCGGCGCGGTCCTCGCCACCGCCGACACCCTGGATCAAGCGGCGAAAATCCTGGGCATCGACGCCTCGACGCTGTACCGCAAACGCAAACAGTACAACTTGTGAGCAACAGCGGATGAAACTGGCGATGAAATTGCGGACCCGGCTGTTCCTGAGCATTTCCGCACTGATGACCATCGCGTTGCTCGGGCTCTTGCTCGGGCTGGTCAGCGTGATGCAGATGGCCGGCAGCCAGGAAATGCCCACCCGCAACAACTTCGTCACTCTGGACCTGGGGCTCAAGCTGCGTCAGGCCCTGGGTGATCAACTGATCATCATGCTCAGCGAGAATCCTGACTCCGCCGCTTTCGCCGCCTCGAAGCAGCATTACTTCGAACTGCTGGAGGAAGGCATCGCCCAGGAACCAGAACAGTCCGGAGGTGAGTACGGCTTCAGAAAAGCCAAGGCCGACTACGAGCGCTTTATCCAGGCTTATGAAACGTCCCCCGCCCCGTCGAATGCGTTCGGCAGCCACGGCAACCTGACGGAAAAATTCAACGCGCTACGCAATGGCCTGTTCGCCGAGCACAAGCGCGCACTGGATAACATCAACGATACCGAGCGTCAGGCCCGGGAGCAGGCGCTGCTGATTGCCGGGTTGCTTGGCCTGGTGGGGCTGGCGGTGCTGATCGTCGGCTTCGTGACCGCGCAGGCCATCGCCCGGCGCTTCGGCGAGCCCATCGAAGCTTTGGTCAAGGCGGCGGACAATATCGGCCAGGGCAATTACGATGTCACCCTGCCGATCTCTTCGGCGGTGGAGCTGAACCAGCTGACCCGGCGTTTCGGGATCATGGCCCAAGCGTTGCGTGAACATCAGGCCACTAACGTCGATGAACTGCTGGCCGGTCAGCAGCGTTTGCAGGCCGTGCTCGACAGCATTGACGATGGACTACTGATGATCGACCGCCAGGGCCATCTGGAACACCTTAACCCTGTGGCCCAGCGTCAGTTGGGCTGGGAATCCGATCGTCTGGGTCTGGGGTTGGGCACGGCGCTGGAGCGCCCCGAACTCGATGAGCAACTGCAACTGGTGCTGCGCGGCGGTACGCTGGAGCGGGCGCCGGAAGACTTGAGCATCGAAGTCGATGGCGAGTCGCGACTGCTGACCTATAGCCTGACCCCGGTAAGCCATACCCAGGGACATATTCTCGGTGCCGTGATGGTGCTGCATGACGTCACGGAACAGCGTGCCTTCGAACGGGTACGCAGCGAATTTGTATTGCGCGCCTCCCATGAGTTGCGCACACCGGTCACCGGCATGCACATGGCTTTCGGATTGTTCCGCGAGCGCGTTCACTTTGTCCCGGATTCCCGGGAAGCCGACCTGCTCGATACCGTGAATGAAGAGATGCAGCGGCTGATGCAGTTGATCAATGACCTGCTGAACTTCTCCCGTTACCAGAACGGTTTGCAGAAACTCAACCTGGCACCGTGTTCCATCGAGGCATTGCTGGAACGGGCTCAATCGCGCTTTGCCACATCGGCCGAAGAGAAGGAAATCAGCCTGCTGGTGGAAGTGCAGGGGCCTTTGCCGCGGTTACAGGCCGACCAGTCACAACTGGACCGGGTACTCGACAACTTGCTCGACAATGCCTTGCGCCACACCGGCTCCGGCGGGCGGATAAGCCTGCAGGCCCGGCGCCACGGCGACCGGGTCATCATCAGTGTCGAGGACAACGGCGAAGGCATCGCCTACGGTCAACAGGGGCGGATCTTCGAGCCGTTCGTACAGGTCGGACGCAAGAAGGGCGGGGCCGGGCTCGGCCTGGCCTTGTGCAAGGAAATCGTGCAATTGCATGGCGGGCGCATGGGCGTCTACTCCCGGCCGGGGCAAGGTACTCAGTTCTACATGGCGCTGACCGTTTAGCTCACCTTCACGCCTCGTCATCCAGACGTCGGCCAGCGCCGGCCAGGCGCCGGCCCCGGGTTATCAGTTCAATGAACTGCACGGCGCTCAGCGCGCGGGCGAACAGCCACCCCTGGCCGAACTTCACGCCTTCACTGCTTAGGAATTCGACCTGGGCCTCATGTTCGATGCCTTCGGCAATCACCTTCAGGTGCAGCGACTGGGCCATGTGAATGATGTGCGGGGCCACACCACTGCTGGCGGCGTCATGGCCCAATGCATCGATGAACGCCTTGTCGATTTTCAGGCAATCCACCGGCAGGGTTTGCAAATAGGCGAGGCTGCAATAGCCGGTGCCGAAGTCATCGATCAACACCTGGTGCCCGACATCCCGTAACGATTGCAGGTTTTCCCGGGCCACCACCACATCCACCAGCCCGCGCTCGGTGACCTCAAAGGCGATTTGCTGCGCAGCGACACGGTGCAGGGTCAGCAGTCGCGCCATCACCTGACCAATCCGCGGAACCATCACATCACACGCCGCGAGATTGACCGAGATGTACAGTTGCGGGTTGGCACGCAGCAACTGGCCGAGTTGCTCGAGCAGGCGTTGCAGGACGAAGTCCGTCATCTGGCGAATCTGCCCGGTGTTCTCCGCCATCGGGATGAACAGGTCGGGACTGGTCAGAGTACCGTCCGGCCTGCGCCAGCGTAGCAACGCTTCAGCCCCGACACAGTTGCGGCTATCGAGGTCGAAGATCGGTTGATACAGCACCTGCAACTCGCCACGGCGAATCGCGCCGGTCAGTTCGGCGTCCAGCGACTGCCGCTGGCGCACCAACAGAAACACCAGGAACCCAACGCATATGCCCAGTGTGAGGCTGGCCGGCAGCAGCCACCACCAGACCGCCGGGATATGCATGCCGCTACGCGGGCTGATCAACACCAATTGATATTCCGGATTGTCGGTGGGCATGCGGTATATCAGGCGTGTATGGGTTATCTGCAGCGCATCACGGTTTCTCGGTGGCCAGGCCTCGGCCGGCGGCCAGACCTGAGAAGCGCCCAGCACCGGAATCGCGCGCGCGCCATGGTCAAGGACCACCAGCAGACTGCTGCCCGGCGACAGGTCGACCATATCGGTCAAATGCCCGCGAGAGGTCGCGACCCGGAAATTCCCGCGCCCGAGCATAAGCGCGGCGCGGTTTTCGTCGGGTTCGGTGGTGGTGTTGAGCCAATAGCTGTAAGTCGGGCCTTTGATGTCTGGCGATCGACTCAGCGACAGCCCTTCCTGGCGAGGGCGATTGGAGCAGATTCGCGAGGAGTCCATATAGGCGGCTTCGTAGACGAAGCGATAATTGAACGTAACCTGTTGCAGGGTCGCGATCATTTCCGCATCGCAGCCGCGCAACGGCTGCGCTT
Source organism: Pseudomonas sp. GL-R-19 (assembly GCF_019956375.1). Lineage (NCBI taxonomy): Bacteria > Pseudomonadati > Pseudomonadota > Gammaproteobacteria > Pseudomonadales > Pseudomonadaceae > Pseudomonas > Pseudomonas sp. GL-R-19. The sequence continues at coordinate 22,990 of NZ_JAHBDJ010000018.1, forward strand.
CAAGGTCGTCAAGGCTTTCACGTAGTTGCCCGAAGAGCTGTTCCAGGCGGGCGAGGAAGCGCTCACCCTGAGCATTCATTTCTTCGCTTTCGTTTTGCTCGATCTGGTGAATGGCGACGAACAGGCTGCCGGCCATCAGTAACGTTGCGCTCAAGACAGCAGACATCAGCCCCAGAAACCAGGGGCGATGGAACCAACTACGGAAGGTCTCTCGAGCAGCAGGCATTGTGTAATATCCGAAGGATTACCAATGAGTTATAGCTGCTGATTGGGAAAATGCCCGTACCGTCGGGCGGCGTCATTATTTTGACTGATTCAACACCAAAAGTAGCGCTGCAGTTTGCGCATCCGGAGTGCCGTCGAAGCGCGCCGGACGGAAATGCATCTGGAATGCCGCTATCACATGCCGTGTCGCGACATCGAGCTCGCCGGTTTGTGGCGAGGCATAACCCAAGCGGGTCAACTGCGCCTGAAACCAGCTGATGCTCGGCAACTGCTCGGCGAACAACATTTGCTGGCGCGCCACCGACTGTTCATTCGGCCAGAGGCCCAAGCCTTCGGCGGCCAGACGCTTCCAGGGGAACAGCGGCCCCGGGTCCAGCTTGCGCAACGGCGCAATATCGCTATGGCCGATGATGTCGCGAGGCTTTATGCCGTGACGTTTGCTGATGTCCTTGAGCAACACGATCAACGACTGGACCTGATCTTCGGTGTAGGGATACCACACGCGTCCAGTCGGTGTGTCCTCGAAGCCCGGGTTGACGATTTCGATACCGATGGAACTGGAGTTCAGCCAGGTCCGGCCATTCCACTCGCTCTCCCCGGCGTGCCAGGCGCGCACATTTTCATCCATCAGCTTGTAGATGGTGGCGCCCTTGTCGTCGCCGATCAGGTAATGGCTGCTGACTTCACCGTGGGTAAGCAGTTGCAACGAACGCTCCAGCGAGGCGTTGGTGTAATGCACCACCACGAACTGCACACGGCTGTCGTAATTGGCTGAAGGATGGCTGGTGTCAATACGGGGACCGCTGGCGCAGCCGGCCAGCAGAATCAGTGACGCGATCAGAGCAAAATATTTCATGGCGAAGGCAGTACACACAAGACAATAATGCAACAGTGTAACGTAATGCCTGACGGACAGACGCCAATCAAACAAAATGGAACAATTGACGATCAGCCCGGCTCCACGCGATTGCGGCCGGCATTTTTTGCGCGATACAGCGCCTGATCGGCTCTTTTAAGCGCTTGATCGCCGTGCTCTCCCTGCCTGAACGCCGTCATTCCGATAGACACGGTGATGGTCACCGGCTCTCCCTTGAAGTGGAACGGACAGGCCTCGATGGAGGCACGCAAGCTTTCCAGCAACTTCAACCCCGCCGCCGACACCGTGGATGGCATTAACAGAACAAACTCTTCGCCGCCAAACCGCGCAATGAAATCCGTCCCGCGCAAACGCTTGCACAACACGCTGGCGATGATTTTCAGCACTTTGTCACCGGCCAGGTGCCCGTAGTTATCATTGATACGCTTGAAATGATCGAGGTCCAGCATGGCCAGCAGCAGCGTGTTGCCATGTTGCTGCCATTGTGTGACCTCATGGTCCAGGCGCTCGCTCCAGGCGGCGCGGTTGGGCAGACTGGTCAACGGGTCGATCAATGCCTTCTGACGCTGCTCTTCAAGGTGCTCACGGTAACCCTGGGCCTCCTGCTCCATATGGGCGACCCGCTCGGCCAGGCTGTGCAAGCGCGCAGCGACCTCTTGCTCGCGCTCATCGCGCTGTTTCTGGTGCTGGTCCATGGTGCCCAGCAAGCCTTCGAGATGGTTTTCCAGGACGTGCTTGAGATCTTCCAGGTCCGCGGCTTCCTGCATGCTGCTTTGCAAGCCATCGACCTGTTCGCGGATTTGCGTGTCCATCTGCCGCGCAGCCGAACGGTTGTCGGCGTGCCCTGCGGTGGCGGCCTGCAAGTTGCTCTGGAACGATTCGAGGCGTTCGTTCAATCGTTGTAGATAGGCTTCGAACTCATGCTGGCCGCTGTCGGTAATGGCCAGCATCAACGTGGCGAAGTCGTCGAGAATCGGCAGCAATTCGTACCAGTTCAAACCGTTTTTCAGACGATCGCGCATGGATTCGGCTTGCGGGCGATAACGTTCGGGCAATGTCAGGTCTTCGAGCAGCCCTAGCAGCGTGTCTTCGATATGACTGGCCACCGAACTGTAGGAGGGCTCGGGGGAGTCCGGGAGTGCGTAGAGAATGTCGTGTTCGGAATGTGCCTGATCGGCGACAGCCACTTCCTCCCTCGGAATCGGAGGCAAGGGCGAGTTATCCGGCGACGCTTGCGCGGTCAGCTCGTCGGGGTTTGGTTCCGACTCCGGAGGCGTCGCGATGGTTTCCGGAGCTGGTTGCTCGGCCGATTCGATTTCTGTCGCGGCTGCACTGGCTGGCTGAGGCTCCGCAGCCGGGGGGGCAAAAGCCACGGCTGGCTCAGTCGGCGCGGACTCGTCCTCAGCTCGCTCAACAGCGGGTACCTCGCAGATTGCTGGCTCGATCACGACCGGGGCCGACGCGATAATCGCCGCAGGGCTCTCGGCTACAGGGGCAGCCAGCGCAGGAGAAGTAGCCGTTGAGGCCGCCGTCTCCTGCGCTTCACGACCGCCGAACAACCGCTGCAGCAAGCCAGGCCGATCGGGTTCCGCCGGGGTATCCAGCTGGCTCAGGGCCTTGCCTTGCAAGCCACTCAACTCGCTGAGCAACAACGGTATCTCACGTGCCTGACTGACCCGCGCCTCCAGTTGCTTGGCGAAACGCTTGAGTGGCCGGCTCACATCCCGTGGCAGCGGCAATGTTTGCAGCTGAGTGACCAGCGCAGTCAGGGCGGCACTGGTCTGGTTGACCCGGGTTTCCCGACGCTGTTCAGAATCGAGCACGGCTTTTTCCAGGCGCGGAATCAGCGCGGCCAGGCCGGCGTCCATGTCGTCGGTACGCACGACCTCACGCATTTCCTTCATGCATTGGTCAACGGCGCGGTCGGTACCTTCCGCCGCCAGGGTGCTGCGCACCAGCCCACGACGCAGCAAGTCGAGCCGTGCGTCCCAGCGACGTTCGAGCTTTTCCTGTTGTTCGATGCTTTTGAGGTATTTCTCTTTCCAGCGCTGTGCTTCGTCGCTCATTCATGGGATCCGCGAGGGGCAGGACTCAACGCGGGCAATGCATCGGCCGTGAGCGAACCCGGCAGACGAATCTCTACCGCGACCGGCAGGTGATCGGAAATGGGCTGTGCCAACACCTCGACCTTTTCCAGGGTCAGGCTCGGGCTCAGCAGGATATGATCCAGGCAGCGCTGCGGGCGCCAGCTGGGAAACGTCGCTTCCAGTTGTGGCGCAAGCAGGCCGAGATCGCGCAACGCGGAGTTTTGCAGCAGGTCACTGGCATGGGTATTCATGTCGCCCATCAGTACCTGGTGTTTGTAATCGCCAATCAGATCGCGGATGTAGGCCAGTTGCAGGCTGCGCGCCCGGGCGCCCAAGGCCAGGTGCATCATGACCACCACCAGCGCTTCCGGGCCTTCGCCGAACCGTACCAGAATGGCTCCGCGACCTTTTGGCCCCGGCAACGGATGATCTTCAATGGCCCACGGGCGCAATCGACTGAGCACGCCATTGCTGTGCTGGGCCAGGCGACCAAGGTTGCGATTGAGTTGTTGATACCAGTACGGGAAGGCGCCGAGCTGGGCCAGGTGTTCGACTTGATTGACGTAGCCTGACCGCAGGCTGCCGCCATCGGCTTCCTGCAAGGCGACCAGATCGAAATCGCCCAGCAGATTGCCGATTTTCTGCAGATTGTCGGCACGCCCGTTGTGCGGCAGCAGATGCTGCCAGCCCCGGGTCAGGTAATGCCGATAACGCTCGGTACTGATGCCGACCTGGATATTGAAGCTGAGCAAGCGCAGACGGCTGTCTACGGGCAGGCCCGTGGACTCCAGATGATGCTCGTTGACCCGCGGATCATGCCGGCCAACGACGCGTTCAGTACCCCATCGGCGCATGGCAGTGACTGCCCTCAGTTGGCGGCAGCCTTGTTAGCCGCCCGCTCTTTGTCGATCAGTTTGTCGGCCAGTTGCAGGGCCTGTTCAGCACCGCCGGCAGAACCCACGTCAAACCGGTACTTGCCGTTGACGATCATGGTTGGAACGCCGGTGATTTCATACTTCTTGGCCAGTTCACGCGCCTTGACGATCTGACCTTTGATAGCGAAAGAGTCGAAGGTCGCGAGGAACTTGTCCTTGTCCACGCCTTGGGTAGCGAGGAAGTCGGCCATGTCATCCTTGTCGGTCAGTTTCTTGTGTTCTTTCTGAATCGCATTGAACACCGCGGCATGAACGTTGTGCTCGACACCCATGGCTTCAAGGGTCAGGAACATCTGACCGTGGGCATCCCACGGGCCACCGAACATCGCTGGAATGCGTACGAAATTCACGTCCGTCGGCAGTTTCTCGACCCAGGGATTGATCACTGGCTCGAAGGCGTAGCAATGCGGGCAGCCGTACCAGAACAGCTCTACCACTTCGATCTTGCCAGGCACAGCGACCGGAACCGGATTGCTCAGTTCCACATAAGGTGCGGCGGGGGCTTCAGCAGCCTGGGCGGTCATGCCGAACAGGCTGGCAGCGGCAAAAACGGCGCTGATGATCAGATTACGCATGCTTTACTCCTGGACAAATTTTATCGCCTCGCGCGACTGTTTTCAGACAGATCCTGGCGGGCTTGAGTTCTGTAGTGTAACGGCAGCGGCCACAAAAAAGGGCGGCCAAGGCCACCCTTTTTATACTTGCTGTCACGGATTAATCGAGCGTTAACGTTGCAGGCGATAAGCACCCCGTTCAACGCCCGATCCGTCGGCCTTAGTGCAGGCCTTGAATGTAGCTGGACACCGCGGCGATGTCTTCGTCGCTCAGCTTCTTGGCAATGGTCTGCATGGTTTTGGCATCGCCGTCGTTGTTGCGGCCGCCTTCTTCCTTGCGGAAGTCGGTCAGTTGCTTGGCGATGTATTGAGCGTGCTGGCCGCCGAGGTGCGGGAAACCGGCAGCCGCGTTACCTGCGCCATTTGGCGAATGGCACCCGGTGCAGGCTGGCATCCCCTTGGCCAGGTCACCGCCACGGAACAGGGCTTCACCGCGAGTGACGACTTTCGGATCGGCGGCGCCGACGCTGCCTTTCTGGCTGGCGAAGTAGGCGGCAATGTCCGCCAGGTCCTGATCGCTCAGGTTGGTCAGCAGACCGGTCATTTCCAGAACGGTGCGCTTGCCCGACTTGATGTCGTGCAATTGCTTGGTCAGGTAGCGTTCACCCTGACCCGCCAGTTTTGGAAAGTTTGGCGCCATGCTGTTGCCATCCGGGCCGTGGCAGGCGCCACAGACGGCGGCTTTGGCCTGGCCGGCTTTTGCATCACCCGGTTGTACTGCCTCACCTGCAGCATGGGCCATGCCGGAGATGCCCACGGTCAACAGCAGACTCACGATCAATTTCTTCATCAGCTAATCCAACTACGGCTAAGGGTTAAGAGTTATGGACCGGGCTTACTCGCTCATCCAAAGGATGATGGCTTGGTAATCCTCGGCACTGCAGTCCATGCACAAACCACGCGGCGGCATCGCCTTGAAACCCTGGGTCACGTGTTGCACCAGCGTCTCCATACCTTTCGCCAACCTCGGCGTCCAGGCTTCCTGATCGCCTTTTTTCGGCGCCATGGGGAGTTGGCCGGAATGACAGGCACCACAAACACGGTTGTACACAGCTTGCGGATCCTGTGTAGCCTGAGCGCTGTAAAGCGGCATCAAGACACCGGCAGCTAGCAGCCATTTCGTCATAAAACGACCTTTTCAGGGTTGAGAGCGTGCTGCGTTCTAGTGCGCAATCAAGGTCTGTCGCTCTCGTGAACTTCATCCTACGCTGGGACAAAGCGCACACAAAATCTGCGGCATTATATACTGGCGTCACTGAAACGGAAGCGACACTGCTTGCCGCCCCCATTCCTGGCGCCGCCCACATCGGAAATCCCATGCAACTCAAGAATCCCATCCTCGGTCTGTGCCAACAGTCCACCTTCATGCTCAGCGCCGCCAAAGTCGACCAATGTCCGGATGACGAGGGCTTCGAAGTCGCCTTCGCCGGGCGTTCCAACGCCGGCAAGTCGAGTGCCTTGAACACCCTGACCCACGCCAGCCTGGCGCGCACCTCGAAAACCCCGGGGCGCACGCAACTGTTGAATTTCTTCAAGCTAGACGATGAACGCCGTCTGGTCGACCTGCCGGGCTACGGTTATGCAAAAGTACCGATCCCGCTCAAGCAACACTGGCAGCGTCACCTGGAGGCATATCTGGGTGGTCGCGAGAGTTTGAAAGGTCTGATCCTGATGATGGACATCCGCCATCCGATGACCGATTTCGACCTGCTGATGCTCGACTGGGCCGTGGCTGCCGGCATGCCGATGCACATTCTGCTGACCAAAGCGGACAAGCTGACCTATGGCGCGGCCAAGAACACGCTGCTCAAGGTACAGGCGGAAATCCGCAAGGGCTGGGGCGATCTGGTGACAATCCAGCTGTTTTCGGCCCCAAAACGCATGGGCCTGGAAGATGCCTACACCGTACTGGCTGGATGGATGGAGCTGGCGGACAAGGGTGCCGAGGTAGAAGCTCAGTAAGTGCCGAGAAAACTGCCTGCGGCGCACGCAGGCAGTTTTCTCGAGGCAAAAAAAGTTCTTCACGGAATTCCGGGGGAACACATATAACGAAATATCTGTAGGGGCTGCCGAAGGTTCGGGCCGCGTTCGGACGATCTTTTTGATCTTGATCAACAATCTCCAGATCGCAAAAGCAAGATCAAAAGATCGCGATAGCGGTGGGGATATGGTTGCTTTTGCCCTGGCGCACGCAAAAAAAACCCCGGACTTCATATGGGGAGGGAGAAGTTCCGGGGTTCAAGCTCTAGACCGCTAGGGCGGGGTCCAGATATCTGCCAACACTTAACACAACATAGGAGCATCGAAGGGCTTCACCAGCCATTCAGTAACTCTGAGTGGTGGCTCACAAGATTAGTTCAGATTTTTTTCAAATAGCTTTGAAATAACTCTAAGCGCCTTCCGGACTAAGCGAGTTGCGCCCTTCCGCCGCGGCACTATGCCGCAGCAGAACACGACAATTTTCTGTAGGAGCGAGCTTGCTCCGGGCGGCGTTCCGACGATGGAATTTCAGTCGAAATCGATGTGTCTGACACTCCATCGCGAGCAAGCTCGCTCCTACAAGAAGGCTCAGTGAGCCTCATCCCAGTTATTTCCGACACCCACTTCGACCAGCAACGGGACATCCAGTTTCGCGGCCTCGCTCATGTGTACGCGAATTTCATCGCGAACCTGGTCGACCAGGTCTTCACGCACCTCAAGCACCAGTTCATCGTGCACCTGCAAAATGACTTTGGCGTCGAGGCCAGACGCGGTCAGCCAGTTATCCACTGCAACCATGGCTTTCTTGATGATGTCCGCAGCGGTGCCTTGCATCGGTGCGTTGATCGCCGTGCGTTCCGCGGCGGCGCGCTCTTGCGGCTTGTTGGAGTTGATGTCCGGCAGGTACAGGCGACGTCCGAAGAGTGTCTCCACGTAACCTTGTTCTGCCGCCTGCGCACGGGTGCGTTCCATGTACTGGCGAACGCCGGGATATCGGGTGAAGTAGGTATCGATGTAGGCCTTGGCGGTCTTGGTGTCGACGCCGATGTCCTTGCCGAGCTTCTGCGCCCCCATGCCATAGATCAGTCCGAAGTTGATCGCCTTGGCGCTACGGCGCTGATCGGAGGTCACGTCCGCCAGTTCGACCTTGAACACTTCGGCGGCGGTCGCGGTGTGCACGTCCAGATTGTGGCGGAAGGCGTTCATCAGCCCTTTGTCCCGGGACAGGTGCGCCATGATCCGCAGTTCGATCTGCGAATAGTCCGCCGCCAGCAGCTTGTAACCTGACGGGGCCACGAAGGCCTGGCGAATGCGACGCCCTTCGGCGGTGCGCACTGGAATGTTCTGCAGGTTCGGATCGCTGGAGGACAGCCGCCCGGTAGACGCCACCGCCTGGTGGTACGAGGTATGGATCCGCCCGGTACGCGGGTTGATCTGCTCCGGCAGACGGTCTGTGTAAGTGCTTTTCAGCTTGCTCATGGAGCGGTATTCCATGAGCACTTTGGGCAATCGATAGTCGTCTTCGGCCAGTTTAGCCAACACTTCTTCGGCGGTGGATGGCTGGCCCTTGGCGGTTTTCTTCAATACCGGCAAGCCAAGCTTTTCGTAAAGGATCACGCCCAGTTGCTTGGGCGAACCGAGGTTGAACTCTTCGCCGGCAATCTCGAAGGCTTCACGCTCCAGCGCCACCATCTTGTTGCCCAGTTCGATGCTTTGCACACCCAGCAGGGCAGCGTCGACGAAAGCGCCTTGGCGCTCAATGCGTGCCAGCACCGGCACCAGCGGGATTTCGATGTCGGTCAGCACGCCGACCAGACTTGGAATGGCCGAAAGTTTTTCGAAGAGAGTCTGGTGCAGACGCAAGGTGATATCCGCATCTTCGGCGGCGTAAGGCCCGGCCTGCTCCAGGGCGATCTGATCGAACGTCAGCTGTTTCACGCCTTTGCCGGCGATGTCCTGGAAACTCACCGTGGTGTGGTCCAGGTACTTCTGCGCCAGGCTGTCCATGTCATGGCGCGTGGCCGTGGAGTTGAGCACGTAGGACTCGAGCATGGTATCGAAGGCGATGCCGCGCACGGTAATGCCGTTGTCCTGATCGCCGCCGATGGCGCAGTTGGCCAGGATGTTCATGTCGAACTTGGCGTGCTGGCCGACCTTGAGTTTGTTCGGGTCCTCCAGAATCGGCTTGAGCGCACGCAGGACCGTGTCGCGGTCCAGCTGTTGCGGCACGCCGATGTAGGAATGGGTCAACGGGATGTAGGCCGCTTCGTTGGCCTGAACCGCGAATGACAGGCCCACCAGTCGTGCCTGCTGCGCATCGATGCCGGTGGTTTCGGTGTCGAAGGCAAACAGTTTGGCGTTTTTCAGTTTTTCCAGCCAGGCATCGAAACGCGTTTGATCGAGGATGGTTTCATAGGCGGCTTCAGCAACGGCGGCCGGTGCTTCGGCCTCTGGTTCGCTGAACAGATCGGCGGCCGGTGCTGGCTCGGCGGCAGCGCTCAGTTCCAGGCGTTTGGCGTCGCGATCAAGGTCGTTCAGCCAGCTCTTGAACTCCAGCAGGGTGTACAACTCGTAGAGTTTCGCCGGATCTTCAGGACCCATTTGCAAGTCGTCGAGCCCAACGTCCAGCGGCACGTCGATCTTGATGGTCGCCAACTGATAGGAAAGGAAAGCCATTTCCTTGTGCTCTTCAAGCTTGGCCGGCAAGGTCTTGGCGCCACGAATCGGCAGGGTCGGCACGATATCGAGTTGCGCATAGAGTTCGGTCAGGCCGCCGTTCACACCCACCAGCAGGCCAGACGCGGTCTTGGGACCGATGCCCGGAACGCCCGGAATGTTGTCGGACGAATCGCCCATGAGCGCCAGATAATCGATGATCTGCTCGGGAGCGACGCCGAATTTCTCCTTCACGCCCTCCACATCCATGCTGCTACCGGTCATGGTGTTGACCAAGGTAATGTGACCGTCGACCAATTGCGCCATGTCCTTGTCACCGGTGGAGATGATCACCGGACGATCCGCCGCCGCGCTACTGCGGGCCAGGGTGCCGATCACGTCATCGGCCTCGACGCCTTCGACGCACAGCAGCGGGAAGCCCAGGGCGATCACGCTCTGGTGCAGCGGCTCGATCTGCACGCGCATGTCGTCAGGCATGCTCGGACGGTTGGCCTTGTATTCGGCGTACATGTCATCGCGAAAAGTCCCACCCTTGGCGTCGAACACCACGGCAAACGGACTGTCCGGATACTGCTTGCGCAGGCTCTTGAGCATGTTCAACACGCCCTTGACCGCGCCGGTCGGCAGGCCTTTGGAGGTGGTCAGCGGCGGCAGCGCGTGAAAGGCGCGGTACAGGTAAGAAGAACCGTCCACCAGGACGAGGGGGGCTTGGCTCATGAGCAGGATCAACCTTTTCGGCGGGTCCGGCGCTAGAATAGCGGGACCGTTGACGACAAAGGGACAAGGTTATCATGCGCACACTAAATCGCCTGTTGCTGGCTGGATTGTTTGCAATCGCACCATTGGCCGTCATGGCGGCGGACGATGCGCCAACGCCGGAACCGGATGTCACCATTCGTACGGAAGGGGACAAGCTCATTCAGGAATATCGCCAAAACGGCTTCCTGTATGCGATCAAAGTCACGCCCAAAGGCGGCAAGCCGTATTTCCTGGTGCGCGCGGACGGCTCGGAAGGAAACTTCATCCGCTCCGACTACCCGGATATGCTTATTCCGGCGTGGGAAATTTTTAAGTGGTAAGTCGTCCCTAACTTTAATCGGCGCTGGCTCAACAGCGGCGCCCGTACTGGCAGCTTAAACATGTCTGTGTTCACCCCCCTGGCTCGGCCCGAGCTGGAAGCTTTTCTCGCCCCTTATGGCCTCGGCCGCCTGCTTGATTTCCAGGGGATTGCCGCCGGTAGCGAAAACACCAATTTCTTTATCAGCCTGGAGCAGGGCGAATTTGTACTGACCCTGGTCGAGCGCGGTCCGGTTCAGGAAATGCCGTTCTTCATCGAACTGCTCGACGTGCTGCACGGCGCCGACCTGCCGGTACCTTACGCCCTGCGTACCACAGACGGCGTGGCCTTGCGCGAACTGGCGGGCAAACCTGCGCTGCTGCAACCACGCCTGGCCGGCAAGCATATCAAGCAAGCCAACGCGCAACATTGCGCACAGGTCGGTGAGTTGCTCGGCCATCTGCACCTGGCGACCCAGGCCAATATGATCAAGCGCAAAACCGATCGCGGCCTGGACTGGATGCTGGAAGAGGGCACGCAGTTCCTCTCGCACCTCGGTGCCGAGCAGAAAGACTTGCTGCAACGGGCGCTGGAAGAAATCACCCGGCAGAAAGAAAAAATCCTGGCATTGCCGCGGGCGAACATTCACGCCGACCTGTTCCGCGACAACGCGATGTTCGAAGGCACGCACCTGACCGGGCTGATCGATTTCTACAACGCCTGCTCCGGGCCGATGCTCTACGACGTGGCGATTGCCTTGAACGACTGGTGCTCGGACGACGATGGCGTGATCGATGGACCGCGAGCGCGGGCCTTGCTGGGCGCTTACGCAGCCTTGCGACCGTTCACCGCTGCCGAAGCCGAGTTGTGGCCGACCATGCTGCGGGTGGCTTGCGTACGGTTCTGGTTGTCACGCTTGATCGCCGCGGAGTCGTTCGCCGGGCAGGATGTGTTGATTCACGATCCGATGGAGTTCCAGTTGCGCCTGGCGCAGCGGCAGACGGTCAATACGCCTCTGCCTTTCGCCCTTTAAAAGCTTCGCGAGCAGGCTCGCTCCCACAGGTACACGGTGATCCTTGTGGGAGCGAGCCTGCTCGCGAATGGGGGCGCCACCTTTTTTCGAATTACAACGACTCCAGACACCCTGCCAAATCATTCCCCAGCTTCTCCAGCACCTGCTCATACCCCTGAGCAGTCGCCGGCGTGTACCCGCCCAACGCATCCAGCTCAGCCAGTTTCACTGGCAAACCCGCCACCAACGTTTCCGCCAGACGCGGGCGCAACGGCGGTTCGCTGAACACGCAAGTCTTGCCGACTTCCTGCAAACGCGCGCGCATCGCCGCGACATGCTGGGCACCGGGTTGCACTTCGGCCGCGACGCTGAACACACCCACGTGCTTGAGACCGTAGGCGTCTTCGAAGTAGTCGAAGGCTTCGTGGAAAACGAAGTAGGGCTTGCCCTGAACATCGGCCAGGCGTTTCTTCAGCCGCGCGTCCAACGCATCGAGGCGCTCATCGAAGGCCTTCAGGTTGCTCTGATACCGCGCGGCATTGTCAGGATCGGCGGCACTCAGGTCGGCCGCCATTTTCGTAGCGATGACTCGGGCGTTGACCGGCGACAGCCACAGGTGCGCATCCAGGCTGCCCGGGCGGTGATCGTGGTCGTGTTCGTCAGCTTCTTCGGCGTGGGAGTGGCTATCTTCGGCGAAGCGGCGCAGTTTCATGCCTGACAAATCCTGCACGGCGACGCTCGGCAGCGTACGACCCTTCAGCACGCGTGGCAGGAAACCTTCCATGTCCGGGCCAATCCAGTACAGCAGGTCCACCGATTGCACCTTGCGCACGTCGGAAGGGCGCAACGCATAGTTATGCGGCGATGCACCAGGTGGCAGCAAAACCTCGGGAATCGCCACACCGTCCTGTACCGCCGCGGCGATCAATTGCAGAGGCTTGATGCTGGTAAGGACCTTGACCTCGGCCTGCGCCGAACCGATCAGCAGAAAACTTGCGACAAATGCGACAAAGATAGAAAAAAGTCGGAACACGATGACCACTCGAAGAGGCGAGAACGGGTAACATAATAACGTCTCTCACAAAACTCGTCGCCGCTCATGCTAAAAACACCGATTGCCAGCCGCCCCCACGACCACTCACATTGCGTTCACAGCGCTTTGTCCGAGGCCGATGCCCTGTGCGCACGTCAAGGCCTGCGCCTGACCGCATTGCGCCGGCGGGTGCTGGAACTGGTGTGGCAAAGCCACAAACCCCTGGGGGCCTACGACATTCTCGCGGTCCTCAGCGAGCAGGACGGTCGCCGCGCCGCGCCACCGACGGTGTACCGCGCGCTGGATTTCCTGCTGGAAAACGGCCTGGTCCATCGAATCTCCTCGCTCAACGCCTTCATCGGCTGCAATCACCCGGAACATGCTCACCAGGGTCAGTTCCTGATCTGCCGTGGGTGCCACGCCGCCATCGAGCTCGAACAAAAATCCATCAGCGACGCGATCATCGCCAGCGCCAGGGATGTCGGGTTTATCGTCGAAGGCCAGACCGTTGAAGTGATCGGTCTCTGCTCGGGTTGCCAGGGGGCTTGATGAGCAACGCGCTGATTCGCCTTGAGCAGGTTGCCGTCACGTTCGCCGGGCAACCGGTGCTGGACAACATCGAGCTGAGCGTCGAACCGGGACAGATCGTTACCCTGATCGGCCCCAACGGCGCCGGCAAGACCACACTGGTGCGTGCCGTGCTCGGCCTGTTGAAACCGGACAGCGGCAGCGTATGGCGCAAGCCGAAACTGCGGGTCGGTTACATGCCGCAAAAACTTCACGTCGATCCAACCCTCCCGCTATCGGTCCTGCGCTTCTTGCGCCTGGTGCCGGGCGTGGACCGTGCGATGGCCTTGGCGGCACTCAAGGAGGTCGGTGCCGAACAGGTGATCGACAGCCCGGTGCAAAGCGTTTCCGGTGGCGAAATGCAGCGCGTGTTGCTGGCCCGGGCCTTGTTGCGCGAGCCGGAACTGCTGGTGCTCGACGAACCGGTGCAGGGTGTCGATGTGGCCGGCCAGGCTGAGTTGTACAGCCTGATCACCCGCCTGCGCGACCGTCACGGTTGCGGCGTGCTGATGGTCTCCCACGATTTGCATTTGGTGATGAGCACCACGGACCAGGTGGTTTGCCTCAATCGTCACGTGTGCTGCTCCGGCCATCCCGAGCAGGTCAGCGGCGATCCGGCTTTCGTCGAGCTGTTCGGAAAAAACGCACAAAGCCTGGCGATTTATCACCACCATCACGACCACGCCCACGACCTGCATGGCTCGGTGGTGAAGGCGCCCGCGTCGGGCCAACCCCATGTTCACGGAGATAGCTGCAAGCATGGCTGATTTTCTGCTCTACGCCCTGCTTGCAGGCCTGGCCCTGGCCGTCGTTGCAGGCCCGCTGGGGTCTTTCGTGGTCTGGCGGCGCATGGCCTATTTTGGCGACACCCTGTCCCACGCGGCACTGCTCGGTGTGGCCCTGGGCTTCCTGCTGGATGTCAGCCCGACCGTAGCCGTCACCGTCGGCTGCTTGCTGTTGGCAGTGTTGCTGGTGACCTTGCAACAACGCCAGCCGCTGGCATCCGACACACTTTTGGGGATTCTCGCACCCAGCACGCTCTCGCTGGGCCTGGTGGTACTAAGCTTCATGCACGAAGTGCGGATTGACCTGATGGCCTATCTGTTCGGCGACCTGCTGGCGATCAGTCCAACCGATCTGGCCTGGATTCTTGGCGGTAGTGCTGCGGTACTGGTCTTGCTGGTTACGTTGTGGCGCCCATTGCTGGCGATCACGGTGCATGAAGAACTGGCCAGGGTCGAAGGCCTGCCGGTGGCGGGATTGCGCCTGGCGTTAATGCTGTTGATCGCCGTAGTGATTGCCGTGGCGATGAAAATCGTCGGCGTGTTGTTGATCACTTCGTTGCTGATCATCCCGGCGGCTGCGGCACAACGTCACGCCCGCTCGCCGGAGCAGATGGCACTGGGCGCGAGCCTGCTGGGCATACTCGCCGTGTGTGGCGGGCTGGCGCTGTCCTGGTTCAAGGACACCCCGGCCGGCCCGTCGATTGTGGTGACGGCCGCCATGCTGTTTCTGCTGAGTTTTGTTCTGCCCCGTCGAGGGGTGTAGACTTGCTCGTTTTTTGCGCAAATAGAGAGTCGCAGGAATGAAGTCGTTCGCCTCCCGTTATCTGCTCCTTGTCGCATTTTCTTTGCTGCTGGGCGCCTGCCAAAGCACGCCACCGGCGGCCACCGAGGCCGCTGATGCGCGGGCCACGGCCATCGTACAGCTGGAACAAAACATCGCCAGCGATGAACTGGCCACCGCCGAAGACCAATTGACAGCCCTGCAGGCCGAATCGCCCAACGATGCTTCCCTTGAGCAATACCAGCGGCAACTGGCCGAAGCCTATCTGCGCCGCAGCCAGATCGTGCTGCAAAAGGGTGATGTAGATGCTGCCGCGACCGCCCTTAGTCGTGCCCGCGCATTGATGCCCAAGGCTCCGGCACTGACCGGCGGAGTCAACGGCTCGATTGCCCAGGCGCGCAAGGCCGAGTTGGAAAAAGCCGAGGCCGCCCTCAAGGCTGCCGAAGCCAAGCCAAAGGCGAAGGTCATCGATCTAACGGCTGAAAGCACCACGGTCGAGCTGAATATCAACGATATGGGCAAACTGCGTCGCCAACTGGATGCCATCGCTGCCGATGTGGTGAACTTTCAGTGCGACGTGAGCATTCAGGCACCGCGCACCAATGATTACCCTTGGCTGGCTAATTTGCTGACCAAACGGGTGAACAAGCTCGATCCTGAGTTTGATCTGAAGCTTGAGCGGCAGATTTTGCGCAGTGTTCCGGCGCAGATGGTTCTTAGCCCTCGCAAACCCTGAAAAGCTTCACGGGCAAGCCCGCTCCTATAGGGTTCCAGACATTGTAGGAGCGGGCTTGCCCGCGAAGGCGTCCTGTCTGGCAATAAAAATGCTCAGGCCGAAATCGCCTTGGCCTTTGCCTCCCCCTCCCAAACCCGATACCGACCAATCGCTGGAGTGAGCCTCTTCAGCTGTTCCTTTTTTCTGACCTTTGATCGCGTTATTTCCAAATGACAGGACAAATGCGAAATAAATGCTAAGAACCTCTATACGGACAGGCTAAAATGCGCGCCCGGCTAACCGCTGATCCTTTTCTAACGCGCCCCACAAGGTTCGCTACGTGATCGAGTTTCAAAACGTCCATAAAACCTACCGCGTCGCCGGTAAGGAAATCCCCGCTCTGCATCCGACCAGTCTGACGATTGAGAACGGGCAGGTTTTCGGCTTGATCGGTCATTCCGGTGCAGGAAAAAGTACCCTGCTGCGTCTGATCAATCGCCTGGAAAACGCCAGTGGCGGCAAGATCACCGTCGACGGTGAAGAAGTCACCGCGCTCGACGCCAATGGCCTGCGCCGCTTCCGTCAGCAGGTCGGGATGATTTTCCAGCACTTCAACCTGCTGGCCTCCAAGACTGTCGCCGACAACGTCGCGCTGCCACTGACCCTGGCCGGCGAGCTGTCGCGCAGCGAGATCGACTCGCGCGTGGCCGAGTTGCTGGCGCGGGTCGGTTTGTCCGACCACGCGAAAAAGTACCCGGCGCAATTGTCCGGCGGACAAAAGCAGCGTGTCGGCATTGCCCGCGCCCTGGCGACCAAGCCAAAAATCCTGCTGTGCGATGAAGCCACCAGCGCCCTTGACCCGCAAACCACCGCATCGGTGTTGCAGTTGCTGGCCGAGATCAATCGCGAGCTGAAACTGACCATCGTGTTGATCACCCACGAGATGGACGTGATCCGCCGGGTCTGCGACCAGGTAGCCGTGATGGACGCTGGCGTGATCGTCGAGCAAGGCTCGGTGGCCGAGGTGTTCCTGCATCCGAAGCACCCGACCACCAAGCGCTTCGTGCAGGAAGACGAGCAGATCGACGAAAGCGAACAGCGTGACGACTTCGCTCACGTGCCGGGGCGCATCCTGCGTCTGACCTTCCAGGGCGAAGCGACCTACGCGCCTCTGCTGGGCACTGTCGCCCGGGAAACCGGTGTCGACTACAGCATCCTGGCCGGTCGTATCGACCGCATCAAAGACATCCCTTACGGGCAACTGACCCTGGCCGTGACCGGTGGTGACATGGAAGCGGCCTTCGCCCGCTTCACCGCAGCCGACGTCCACATGGAGGTGCTGCGCTAATGGAAGCCCTGACAAGTTTCTTCGTCAATATCGACTGGTTCGAAATCTGGCTGGCCACCTGCGACACCCTGCTGATGCTCGGCGGTTCGCTGTTGTTCACTGTCCTGCTCGGCTTGCCGTTGGGTGTGCTGCTGTTTCTGTGCAGCCCGCGCCAGTTGCTGGAAGCCAAAGGCGTCTACGCGATGTTGTCGCTGGTGGTGAACGTTCTGCGTTCGTTGCCGTTCATCATCCTGTTGATCGTGATGATTCCGTTCACCGTGTTGATCACTGGCACATCCCTCGGTGTCGCGGGTGCGATCCCGCCGCTGGTGGTGGGTGCCACGCCGTTCTTCGCCCGTCTGGTGGAAACCGCCCTGCGTGAAGTGGATCGCGGCATCATCGAGGCGACCCAGGCCATGGGCGCGACCACGCGGCAGATCATTACCAACGCGTTGCTGCCTGAGGCCCGTCCAGGCATCTTCGCAGCGATTACTGTAACCGCCATTACACTGGTGTCCTACACGGCAATGGCTGGTGTCGTGGGCGCCGGTGGTCTGGGGGACCTGGCGATCCGCTTCGGTTACCAGCGTTTCCAGACCGATGTGATGGTCGTGACGGTGGTGTTGCTGCTGATACTGGTCCAGGTACTGCAAACCGTTGGCGACAAACTGGTTGTGCATTTCTCCCGTAAATAAGACATGAGCCGGCCATTCGCTGGCAGGCGCCGGAAACCGGTGCCGCACAAGGAGTTAGCTGAATGAAAAAACTACTCGTGGCCTTCGCGGCCGTTGCCGCGTTCTCTGCCCATGCGCAATCCCTGACCGTCGCGGCCACCCCGGTACCACACGCCGAGATCCTCGAATTCGTGAAGCCGGCCCTGGCCAAAGAAGGCGTGGACCTGAAGGTCAAGGTATTCACCGACTACATCCAGCCGAACGTGCAGGTCGCGGAAAAACGCCTGGATGCCAACTTCTTCCAGCACCAGCCGTACCTGGATGAGTTCAACAAGGCCAAGGGCACCCACCTGGTTTCCGTGGCCGGTGTGCACCTGGAGCCCCTGGGCGCTTACTCCAGCAAGTACAAGACCATTGCCGAACTGCCTGGCGGTGCCAACGTGGTGATCCCGAACGATGCCACCAACGGCGGCCGTGCGCTGTTGCTGATGGCCAAGGCCGGCCTGATCAAGTTGAAGGATTCGAACAACATCCTGTCGACCGTCAAGGACATCACCGAGAACACCAAGGACCTGAAAATCCGCGAACTGGAAGCCGCGACCATCCCGCGCGTGCTGACCCAGGTCGACCTGGCGCTGATCAACACCAACTACGCGCTGGAAGCCAAGCTCGATCCGTCCAAGGACGCGCTGTTCATCGAAGGCAGCGACTCGCCGTACGTGAACATCCTGGTGGCCCGTCCGGACGACAAGGACAGCGAAGCGATGAAGAAACTGGTGGCTGCCCTGCACAGCCCGGAAGTGAAGGCCTTCATTCTCGAGAAGTACAAAGGCGCGGTAGTGCCAGCGTTCTGACCGAACGGCTGCAACGAAAAAGGGGCGCATCGAATGCGCCCCTTTTTTGTGCCCGAAACACAGCCCCTTGTAGGAGCGAGCTTGCTCGCGAAGGTGTGTCAGCCACTGTGATGTCGACTGACACTCCATCGCGAGCAAGCTCGCTCCTACAGAGGGATTGCGGTGCTTAATTGCGTTTGAGCATCACCGGCAACTGTGCCACCAACTTCGCATTATTCAACGGCGCGCGGATGAAGCCGCGCTGGGTGCCGTCCGGCCCGATCACCGCGAGGTTGCCGCTGTGGTCGACGGTGTAGTTCGGCTTGCTGGTGTCCGCCGGAATGTATGGAATGCTCACCGCGTTGGCGATTTTTTGCAGCTCTTCGGTCGACGCCGGGGTCAGGCCGATGAACTGCGGGTCAAAGTAACCCAGGTACTGCTTGAGCTGCTTGGGCGTATCGCGATTGGGGTCGATGCTGACCAGCACGATTTGCAGTTTATCCACCGCTTCTGGCGGCAACTCGCTCTTGATCTGTCGCAGTTGGGCGAGGGTGGTCGGGCAGATGTCCGGGCAGAAGGTGTAGCCGAAGAACAGCAGGCTCCACTTGCCTTTCAATTCATTGATCGCGACCGGCTGGCCGTCCTGATTGGTCATCGTCACGTCCGGCAGATTACGGCTCTGCGGCAGCAAGATGATTCCGGCGTCGATCAGCGCTGTCGGATCGCCTTGATTCTTCCCGGATAGCACCTTGTTGACGGTCAGGCCCAGGATCAGTGCGACCAGGGCAACGAGAATGAAGACGGTTTTCTGGGTTCGAGTCATAGGTTCAACAGTAAGTAGTGGTCTACGAGCAGGGCGATAAACAGCAGGAACAAGTAGTAAATAGAGTACTTGAACGTGTTGATCGCCGCGTGCGGCCGAGTGCCACGGTACAGCACCACGGCCCATTGCAGAAATCGCGCACCCAGCCCGAGCGCACACACCAGGTACAGCATACCGCTCATGTGGATCACGTAAGGCATCAGGCTGACAGCGAGCAATGCGAAGGTATACAGCAGGATATGAATCTTGGTGTAGTGCACGCCATGGGTGACCGGCAGCATCGGTATGTCGGCCTTGGCGTATTCCTCCTTGCGATGGATCGCCAGTGCCCAGAAGTGCGGCGGGGTCCAGGCGAAGATGATCAGCACCAGCAGCAGCGGTTCGGCGCTGACGTGACCGGTGGCGGCGGTCCAGCCGAGCAACGGCGGCGCAGCACCGGCCAGACCACCGATGACAATGTTCTGCGGGGTCGCGCGCTTGAGAAATCCGGTGTAGATCACCGCGTAGCCGAGCAACGAGGCGAGGGTCAGCCACGCGGTCAGCGGGTTGGTGAACGTCAGCAACATGGCTTGCCCGAGGGCCGCCAATACGAACGCGAACGTCAGCGCGGCGCTTGGTGACACCCGACCTTCGGCGATCGGCCGTTTGTGGGTGCGCGCCATGACTGCGTCGATGCGCCGGTCCACCACATGATTGACCGCCGCCGCGCCACCGGCACACAAAGCGATGCCCAGGTTGCCGAAAATCAGCACCGTCCACGGCACACCGGCACGGGTCGCGAGGAACATCCCCACCAGCGAAGTGATGAGCATCAGCACCACGACTTTGGGTTTGGTCAGCTCCAGGTAGTCACGCCAGATCGCCTGACTGGGACGTTCGCCGATCAGAATCGCCATGGCATCTCTCCTTTTATTGTTATGGGCCCGGCTGAGTGTTTACGCGGGCTGAAGTGCCAGCGCGTTGGCTGCTTGACCCGGACCAGACTGGTTCGGGCGTGGTAATTGACCAGCACCATGGTCAGCAACAGCGCCGCGCCGCCCGCGTTATGCGCGACGGCCACTGGCAGCGGCAGATGGAACAGCACGTTGCTGATGCCCAGTGTGATTTGTGCGCCAAGGGCGATCAGCACCAGGCCTGCCAGGCGCGTCATGCCGACAACTTTCAATTGCCAGGCCAGACCGAGCAACACCAGGGTGACCAGCAACGCACCGATGCGATGGGTCAGGTGAATGGCCGTACGGGCATCGCTGTCCAGTTGCCCGCCGAGATAGTTCGGACCGATGTGTTGGGTCAGGTGAAAGCCATTGGCGAAGTCGGCAGGCGGCAGCCATTGGCCGTGGCAAGTAGGAAAGTCGATACAGGCCACGGCGGCGTAATTGGAACTGACCCAGCCTCCGAGGGCGATTTGCCCGATCACCAGCAGCAGTCCGGCCGTCGCCCAGTGCTGCAGGCGTCGCGGCACGGTCAGCGCCGGCAGTACGCCGGACAGGCGCAAGGTCAGCAGAAACAACAGGCTCAAGGTCGCGAAACCGCCAAGCAAATGCCCGGTAACCACCTGCGGCCAGAGCCTGAGCGTTACTGTCCACATGCCGAACGCAGCCTGGCCAAAAACCACAGCCAACAAAAACAACGGCAACTTCACCGGTTGTCCCGGATGACGGCGATGTAACCACGCGCGACCGGCCAACACCGTGATCAATATCCCCAGCGTGCCGGCGGAGTAGCGGTGGATCATCTCGTTCCAGCCCTTGTGGGCCTCGACCGGAGCGTCCGGGAAATGCAATTCGGCATGGGCCAGCTGGGCTTCGCTTTTCGGCACGCTGATGAAGCCGTAGCAGCCGGGCCAGTCCGGGCAGCCGAGGCCGGCGTGGGTCAGGCGGGTGTAGGCGCCGAGCAACACCACAATCAGTGCCAGCACGGTGGCAAACAGCGCGAGGCGAAATCCAGGTTTGGCCATGACGATGCCCTTATCCGATGTTCGACAGTTTCAGCAGGTGACGCAGGTCGTTGAGCAGGTCCTTACCCTTCACCGACGGGTCATAGCGCAGCACCAGGTTGCCGTGAGGGTCGATGATCCACAGGTGCGGCGCGTCATTGCTCTGAGCACCTTTGGTGTAGGTCGGCAAGTCCAGTGAATAGCGTTGCAACTGCGGGTACTCGCGTTGAAGTTTAGTCTCGTAATCGCTGTTCAGCGTCTGCGCGGCAGCCAATGCATGGCTGGCGCGGGACGCATCGCGGCCGAGGCCGATCTGGACCTGCCGCGCCAGATACACCAGTTGCTGGCAGTCCACCGCACAAGCCTTGGGCGCCGTTACCAGTATCTGCCAGCGATCCTCCTGAGCCTGCACGCCGATGTCGGCACGGGTCTGGCCGTTACCGATCAGTTCGCCGTGATAACTGCGGCCCTCGGGCACCCAGAAATTCAGCTTGTACATGCCGGTGGCAAGGATCATCGGACCGATCACCCCGAGCAGGATCAGCAGCAGTTGCATGCGGCCCTTGCGCCGGTTCACCGACGGTTTCGCCTCAGACATGCTGGGTGGATTCATGGCCGCTCCCATGGTGTTTCTCCTTTGCGTTGTGCCAGCCGAGATAGAGATAAAGGCCGAACAGGGCGATCGTCATGGCGAACCACTGCACGGCATAAGCAATGTGTTTTTCCGGCCCCATCGCCACCACCGGCCAGTCGGCCTGATAAGTGGCGGGGCCGGTTTCGGCGCGTAGCTCAAAGGCAAAGCCTTCGCGGTTCAGCGCAGTCCAGAGCCTGGTTGGCTCAACGGCCGTAATCAGCTTCGGCCATGTCAACGTTGTGGGATCTGCGTGCAATTGGAACGTCGCACCGGGGGAGATGTAGACCCACGCGTCGAGGCTGACCGCTTCGGTGGGTGTCTTGAATTGGGGTGGTGTGCGGCGCTCCGGCCACGGCAGCCAGCCGCGATTGACCAGCAGCCAAAGTCCGGTGGCCTGATCGTGAAACGGTTGCAACAGCTCGACACCAACCCTGCCGTTGCGTTGACTGTTGTCCAGCAGCAGGCTGTGTTCGGCATCGAACCGGCCGTACAGGTGAACCCGACGGAAGGCCGGGTCTGTCGTGTGTTGCAGTTCGGTGCTGGCCATCGGCTCGGCGACACGGCGCTCGGCGTAGGTTTGCAGCAGCGCGCTTTTCTCCGCGCCCCGGCTCAATTGCCAGAACCCCAAAGACACCAGCAGCGGCAGCAACAACGCCACCACCAGCGTTGGCACGATACCTGGCCGAAAGCGCTTCATGGCGTCGCCAGAAAGTTGGTCATCGCGATAGCTATACTCAAATGCATCGCTTCTCCCCCCGGAGTCTCACCATGCTCAAAGCAGCCATCGTCCTGATGCTGATTGCCACGGTTGTCAGCCTGTTCAGCGGCCTGTTTTTTCTGGTCAAGGACGACAGCCGCTCAAACCGCCTCGTCATTGCCTTGAGTGTGCGAGTGACGCTGGCCGCCCTTACCCTCGGTCTGATCGCCTGGGGTTTTTTCAGCGGCCAGTTGGTATCGCATGCCCCTTGGTAGCTGTAGGAGCGAGCTTGCTCCTGCAAGCTGCTTTAAAGCACATAGACGAAAACGAACAGCCCGATCCACACCACATCCACGAAGTGCCAGTACCAGCTCGCCGCTTCGAAGCCGAACTGATGCTCGCTGTCGAAGTGCCCGCGCATGATCCGCATCAGCATCACGAACAGGATGATGGTGCCGATGGTCACGTGGGCGCCGTGGAACCCGGTGAGCATGAAGAATGTCGCGCCGTAGATGCCCGAGCCCAAGGTCAGACCCAGTTCGTGATAGGCGTGAATGTACTCTTCGGCCTGGAAGGTGAGGAACCCACAGCCCAACAGTACGGTGAGCGCCAGCCAGAGTTTCAGTGCGCCGCGATGGCCCTTTTTCAAGGCGTGGTGGGCGATGGTCACGGTTACGCTGGAGCTCACCAGTAACACGGTATTGAGCAGCGGCAGGCCCCAGGGGCTGATGACTTCCTTGGGCGGCGGAAACAATTTCGAGTCGGGGTTGTTCAGCAACGGCCAGACGAATTCGAAGTTCGGCCACAGCATGTGCGCGATGCCTTTGGCGCCCTCACCGCCGAGCGCCGGCCCGGAGATGTGACGCACATAAAACAGCGCGCCGAAAAAGGCGATGAAGAACATCACCTCCGAGAAAATGAACCAGCTCATGCCCCAGCGGAACGAGCGATCCATTTGCGCGCTGTACAAACCACTGCGACTTTCCTTGATCACCGTGCCGAACCAGCCGAACAGCATGTAAGCCACCAACAGGCCACCGACGAAAAAGATCAGTGGCCCGTGGGATTCCGGGCGCGCCGCTTTCAGATCATTGAACCAGGTGGCCAGGCCGTACACGGTGGTGACCATGCCGAGCGTGGCGATGATCGGCCATTTGCTCTGGGCGGGAACGTAATAATGTTCATGAGTTGCCATTTATTGTTCTCCTTATCGGGCACGCTCAGCCGCCAGTGTTTACAGCTACCGGAGGATGTCGGGCGGTGATATCGAACAGCGTGTAAGACAGCGTCAGGTGCTTCACTTCCTTGGGCATGTCACGGTCAACGATGAAACGTACCGGCATCTCGATCCGTTGACCGGGCTGCAGCACTTGCTGGGTAAAGCAGAAGCATTCGGTCTTGTGGAAGTACGCCGCCGCGGTGCTCGGCGCAATGCTCGGCACCGCTTGGGCGCTCATCGGCTTATCGGTGGGGTTGTGGGCGATGAAGATCATTTCGTTCACTGCCCCCGGATGGGCCACCAGTTCCTCGCCCTTGGGATAGAAGTCCCAGGGCATATCGGCGGTGTTGGTCGACAGAAACTGCACGCGCACCTGCCGCGAGGTGTCGACCGTTTGCTCGCCCTCGTACTGCCCGGCGGTCTTGCCGTTGATGCCGAACGCCTTGCACATCACGTCGTAGATCGGCACCAGTGCAAACCCGAACACAAACATCGCCACCACCACGGTCAGCAGGCGCGTGACCAGTTTTTTCAACGAAATAGAGTCAGCCATGACTTCCGCACAACCCTGTAGGAGCGAGCTTGCTCGCGAAAAACTTGAAAGCGCCGTTGTGAGTCAGGCTTCCAGCGTTATCGTTGACGGCCATCGCGAGCAAGTTCGCTCCTACAAGGGTCACAGTGTTCATTTCACTTCCGGCGGCGTGGTGAAGGTGTGATACGGCGCCGGTGACGGGATGCTCCACTCCAGGCCTTCAGCCCCATCCCACGGTTTGGCCGGTGCTGGGGGGCCACCGCGAATGGTCTTGATCACGATGAACAGGAAGAAGATCTGCGTGGCGCCGAACATGAATGCACCGATCGACGACACCATGTTGAAGTCGGCGAATTGCAGGTTGTAGTCCGGAATCCGTCGCGGCATCCCCGCCAGCCCCACGAAGTGCATCGGGAAGAAGGCCATGTTCATGCCGATGAACGACAGCCAGAAATGCAGCTTGCCGAGGGTTTCGTCGTACATGTGGCCAGTCCATTTCGGCAGCCAGTAGTAGGCCGAGGCGAAGATCCCGAAGATCGCCCCCGGCACCAGTACGTAGTGGAAGTGCGCAACCACGAAGTAGGTGTCCTGGTACTGGAAGTCCGCCGGGGCGATGGCCAGCATCAACCCGGAGAATCCGCCGATGGAGAACAGGATCACGAACGCCACGGCAAACAGCATCGGCGTCTCGAACGTCAGCGAGCCTTGCCACATGGTGCTGGCCCAGTTGAACACCTTCACACCCGTTGGCACCGCAATCAGCAGTGTGGCGTACATGAAGAACAGCTCGCCCACCAACGGAATGCCGACCACGAACATGTGGTGCGCCCAGACGATGAACGACAGGAACGCGATACTCGCCGTGGCGTAGACCATCGAGGTGTAGCCGAACAATGGCTTGCGCGAAAAAGCCGGAATGATCGAGCTGACGGCACCGAAGGCCGGCAGGATCATGATGTACACCTCGGGGTGACCGAAAAACCAGAACACATGCTGGAACAGCACCGGGTCACCGCCACCGGCGGCACTGAAGAAGCTGGTGCCGAAATGGATGTCCATCAGCATCATGGTTACGCAGCCCGCCAGTACCGGCATCACCGCAATCAACAGGAACGCGGTGATCAGCCAGGTCCAGACGAACAGCGGCATTTTCATCAATGTCATGCCGGGGGCGCGCAGGTTGAGGATGGTCGCGATCACGTTGATCGCCCCCATGATCGAACTGATCCCCATCAAGTGAATGGCGAAGATGAAGAAGGTCACGCTTTCCGGCGCGTAGGTCGTCGACAGCGGTGCATAGAAGGTCCAGCCGAAGTTCGGCCCGCCGCCGGCGGTGAACAGGGTCGATACCAGCAGCAGGAACGCTGCCGGCAACAGCCAGAAGCTGAAGTTGTTCATCCGCGGCAGGGCCATGTCCGGCGCGCCGATCATCAGCGGGATCATCCAGTTGGCGAGGCCGACGAAAGCCGGCATCACTGCACCGAAGACCATCACCAGACCGTGCATGGTGGTCATCTGGTTGAAGAACTCCGGCTGGACGATTTGCAGCCCCGGCTGGAACAGCTCGGCACGGATCACCATGGCGAACGAGCCGCCAAGCAGGAACATGGAGAATGCAAACCACAGGTACAGCGTGCCAATGTCCTTGTGGTTGGTGGTCAGCACCCAGCGCATCAAGCCTTTGGCGGGGCCGTGGGCGTGGTCGGTGGCGGTATGAACATGTTCATCGATTACAGCAGTCATGTCCTGTCTCCTGCAAACAGATGGGCTGGGCAGGCCGGGGTGCATAGCCCCGACCGGTTCCGTACGTGCGCAATAGACCGGGTCATTTGCTTTCCGCCTGTTTCAGCTCCAGTACTTCTTTAGGCGTGACCATGTCGCCTTTGTTGTTACCCCAGGCATTACGCTCATAGGTCACGACCGCCGCGATATCGACTTCCGATAGTTGCTTGCCGAACGCCGCCATTGCGGTGCCGGGCTTGCCGTGGAAGACAATGCTCAGGTGAGCGTCTTTCGGTCCGGTGGCGATTTTCGAGCCCTTGAGCGCCGGGAACATCGGCGGCAGGCCCTGACCTTCGGCCTGGTGACAGGCCACGCATGTGGTGTGATAGACCTTGTCACCGCGATCCTTGAGTTCGTCGAGCGTCCATTCCTTGCTGGTCAGTTCTTTGAGCTGCGCGGCCTCGACCTTGCGATCGGCCAGCCATTTTTCGTAATCGGCCTTTTCCTTGACCTCGACCACCGTCGGCATGAAACCGTGATCCTTGCCGCACAACTCGGCGCACTGGCCACGGTAGATGCCGGGCTTGTCGATGCGGGTCCAGGCCTCATTGACGAACCCGGGAATCGCATCGCGCTTGACCGCAAAAGCCGGCACCCACCAGGAGTGGATCACGTCGGCGGAGGTCACCAGGAAGCGCACCTTGGTGCCGACCGGCAGCACCAATGGCTTGTCGACTTCGAGCAGGTAGTGCTCGCCCTTGGTTTCCTTGTTGTGGATTTGATCTTGGGGGGTGGTCAGGTTGCTGAAGAACTCGATGTCCTGGCCCAGGTACTTGTAATGCCACTTCCACTGGTAGCCGGTGATCTGTATATCGATCTCCGGCTCGCTGGCGTCGTACATCTTGATCAGGGTTGCGGTAGCGGGAACCGCCATGGCCACCAGGATCAGGAAGGGTACGATGGTCCAGAGGATTTCGACGGTGGTGCTTTCATGAAATTTGGCGGCCACCTGCCCGGTCGAGCGGCGGTGGAGAATCATCGACCAGAACATGGCACCAAAAACGATGATGCCGATCACCACACAGATCCAGAAAATGGTCATGTGCAGGTCGAATACTGCGTGACTGATTTCAGTCGCTCCAGGCGCCATATTCACAGTCCAGGCCGCTTGCGCCTGACTGAAAATCGACCACAACAGGAGGCCCATCCAGACATGTGGATGTCGCATCATTGCGGGTTCCCCTTATCGTTCTTTTTATCCCGCCGGCTTTCACCTGCGGCAAGGGAGCGGCTGCATCAGACTACGAACTTGAGCACCGGGCCTTGCTGCATATGCAGTCGGGCGTCATCAGCTAACTCCATTCAATGGCGAGTATAGACAGCGACTCCGACCACGCAACGCGATGACGTAAATGATCTGAAACAGCGGGGACTTGCGTTCAAGGGCACGATTGGAGAAGGATGCAGACGAGTGGTGGCAAATCGATATAACGCAGATGCATCAAGGATGAAATAATTATGACAAATGCGTCTTAGCATTTTTCGTAAGCCAGCTAAGTTATGTCTTCCCTATTTCATTGCCTTGTTTCCTGGAGTTTTCATGAACACCGCCGCATTGCGCGAGCAGATCCAAAAAGCCCAACAACATGAAGCCGAGACCGGCCTGCTGACGCGTCAGCTGGAAAGTAAACTGCCTCATCTACACCCGACGATCCAATTGCCGGAGACCGATACCAACGGCGTACTGACGCGATTTGTCACCGCCTACATCGAAGAAGTCCCCGATCTGCTGGATGCAGCCAATGAAGTCGCCAGGGAAGCGGGCATTGAGTCACAGATCAAACCGGTGCTGAATATCGCCGAGCAGTACTTCCTCCAGCCGCCAGCCATCATGGCCGGCCATGTCGGGCTCGACAGCCTGCTGGATGAAGCCTACCTGTCGCACCGGTTTGTCGAAGAGGTCAATGACCTGTACATCAAGCATTTCGGCCAGCCACTGATCCCCTTGGACATGACTGTCGCCAACCTGATTGCTCACCAATTGATCGGTGAGGAGTTTGCCAACCAACTGGACGAAGTCGTACATCACGCGTTCGATCAAATGTTGACCGAAGAGAGCTTTGCGCTAGAGTCGGTGGAAGCCTACCGCGACAAGCTCAGCAGCCCGAACACCGGTGCCGCGTGGAAGCGCTGGCCGTGCATGTCGCGCCGTTTGGGCGTGGGCCTGGAGCTGGATCAGCCGGCAGCTTGATCCATCGGTAAACACAATCCCTCTGTAGGAGCGAGCTTGCTCGCGATGGGGCCACGTCATTCAACATCAATGTTGACTGATCCGCCGCCATCGCGAGCAAGCCCGCTCCCACACTGTTATCTACCCGGTCGCGCCGACGCCGGTATTCGTCCGCACCCGCCCCTCAAGCCTGCGCTTCAACCCCCGCGATTCAATCAACAGCTTCGATCCCTTGGCCGCATTCGCCCGACCCCATTCCTCCAGCAACTCCAGACACGAGTGATCGATGTAGCTCAGATTATTGAGCGGCACATGCACCGTCGCGCCTGGTGGAATACTACCCAGCACCTGCGTCAGCGCCGGCACTTTGAGGAAGGTTGCAGCGCCTGTCAGGCGCAATTCCATTTGCCCTTCCTGCGGCAGGTCGATCAGGCTGATTTTCAACCGCGAAGCTTTAAGCGCCAGCTTCACCAGCGTCAGACCGAAGCCAATCAACACGCCAGTCAGCAGGTCCGTGAAAACGATGGCGAGCGCGGTCGCCGCGTAAGTGAACATCGGCGCCCGACCATACCGGCCCAAACCGCGAAAGACCTTGAGGTCCACCAGTTTGAAACCGGTGTACACCAGCACGCCCGCCAGGCTTGCCACCGGAATGCTTTGCAGGACACTGGACAGCAACAGCACGAACGCCAGCAGCCACAGGCCGTGGAAAATGGTCGAAAACCGTGTAGTTGCTCCGGCCTGAACATTCGCCGAACTGCGTACGATAACGCCCGTCATCGGCAACGCCCCAAGCAAGCCGCACAGCATGTTGCCGATACCTTGTGCCGACAGTTCCCGGTCGAAGTCCGAGCGCTGGCCACTGTGCATGCGATCAACCGCGGCGGCCGAGAGCAAGGTTTCGGCGCTGGCGATAAAGGCCACGGCAAACGCGGCGATCAGCAAGGCGGGATCAGCCAGGTTGAGCATGTCCACCGGCTTTAGCCAATCGATGGCCTCCGTCAGGTTGGCCGGTACCTCAACCCGTTTGACCTGCAACGCCAGCACCAGGCTGGCAAGCGTGGCCAAACCGACGCCAAGTAGCGCGCCAGGAACGAAGCGCAGGGATTGTGGACGGAGCTTTTCCCACAGCCACATGACGGCAATCGTCGACAAACCGAGCAAACCGGCTTGCCAGCCAAACGTGGGCAACGCCTGAGCCAGTGCCGCCGGGAAGGCTGCCAGGTTATCCAGGCCCGAGGGTTTGGGCACGGCATCCAGCATCACATGCACCTGAGACAGGATGATCAGCACGCCAATCCCGGCCAGCATGCCGTATACCACCGCAGGTGCCGTCACCCGAAACCAGCAGCCCAGCTTCAAACGGCCAGCCACCAGTTGCAGAAAACCTGCCAGCAACAGTATGGGCCCAAGCATGGCGATGCCGTGCTGGCGGACCAGTTCGAATACCAGAACGGCCAGGCCCGCCGCCGGGCCGCTGACTTGCAGTGGTGAACCGGCCAACCAGCCGACTACCAAGCCACCGATGATGCCGGTGATCAGCCCTTTCGCCGGCGGCAGTCCCGAGGCAATCGCGATGCCCATGCACAGAGGCAGGGCGACCAGAAACACAACCACCGAAGCCAGCAGCTCCCGTGGCAGAACAGCTTTGAGTCGAGCAGCACGCATGGTGAGTCTCCCGAAGTTTTCTTCAGCCATGGCAAAGCCAGGCTGCCTGAACGGCGGCCTCGGCTAAACCACACAACGATTTAGGAGGATTTAGAAGCGCGCTTTTGGCGTCGCCACAGGAATCGGCAGGCTGCCATTTAGCGGCAGGAAACAGCCTTGATCGGCGTCGTACGCTTTGATTTCGCTGGTTTCGATGTTGTAGACCCAGCCGTGGATAAACAGCTGACCGTTGGCCATGCGTGAGGCCACCGACGGATGGGTGCGCAGATGCTGCAATTGGGCGATCACATTCTCTTCGGTGAGAATGTGCATGCTTTCGCTTTCGCTAGAGCAGTTGCAGTTCTCCTGCACCATGGTTTTGGCCACTTCGGCATGACGCAGCCAGGCTTTGACCGTGGGCATTTTTTCCAGACTGTCCGGGTTGAGCACCGCACGCATGGCGCCGCAGTCGGAATGCCCGCAAATGATGATGTGATGCACCCCCAGAGCCAGTACGGCGTACTCGATCGCCGTGGAAACACCGCCGTTCATTTGCCCGTAAGGCGGTACAACGTTGCCGACATTGCGGGTCACGAACAGATCGCCGGGGGAGCTTTGGGTAATCAACTCGGGCACGATGCGCGAATCGGCGCAGGCAATGAACATCGCTCGTGGCCGCTGGGCCGTGGCGAGTTTTTTGAAGAGCTCTTCCTGCTGGGGAAAGACCTCATGATGAAAATGCAAAAAACCGTCAACGATATGCTGCAACGCTGCATCGGCGGTTTCCGCCTCGGGTTCGGGCGATGCCGACGCAGCCAACGGCTGTTTATCCTTGTCACTCATGATTCATCCTCATTGGCGGAGTCAGGAAGTCATCCCGCGTGGTCCGGTGTGAAGCCAGTGGCTGGTAAAAAAACATCCAGGCGAAACATCTCGACCCATCAGTCACTCGATGAACAAGGTAGCGATCGAATCTTAATTGAAACTGAATAAAACGCTCTAGGACGTGTGTTCCAGGTCACAAAAACCGTGACCAGCCTAATGCGTGAGCGCAATCTTCAGTACTCAACCATAGGTCAATTGTCCTCAAATCAACGACATTTGGCGACCCGGCGGACAAAAGGCTTCGCAGTCCAGATTGAACCCCTCCCGGTGATTGAGTCCCAGCCGTTTGATCGCTTTGGCAAAGCGCTGCGCCAGCAAGTCCGCAAGCGGGCCTTCACCGCGCATCCGCGCACCAAAGCGGCTGTCATAAAGCTCGCCGCCACGGCTCTGGCGAATCAGGCTCAGCACATGCGCCGCCCGTTGCGGATAGTGGGTGCCCAGCCATTCCTCGAACAGGGGCGCCACTTCAAGTGGCAAGCGCAGCATCATGTAAGCGGCGCTCTGTGCGCCGGCGCCGTGGGCCTCGGCGAGCAGACTTTCGAGTTCGCTGTCGTTGATCAT
The DNA here is from genome assembly GCF_019956375.1 of Pseudomonas sp. GL-R-19. Classification (NCBI taxonomy): domain Bacteria; kingdom Pseudomonadati; phylum Pseudomonadota; class Gammaproteobacteria; order Pseudomonadales; family Pseudomonadaceae; genus Pseudomonas; species Pseudomonas sp. GL-R-19. Next base: position 54,054 of record NZ_JAHBDJ010000018.1, read on the forward strand.
CGGAATCATCGGTGAACACAACACGCCTACCGGGATGCCTGCATCGCGCATGACCCGGATCGCCCGCAACCGGGCCTTGGGCGCTGCAGCGCGCGGTTCGAGGATGCGTTTGAGTTCGTCGTCCAGGGTGGTCAGGCTGATCATTACCGCCACCAGTCTTTGGCTGGCAAGCTCGGTCAGCAGATCCAGGTCACGAAGAATCAGCGAACCCTTGGTGACGATGGTGACCGGATGGCGGTAGCGCAGCAACACTTCGAGGGTTCGGCGGGTGATTTGGTATTCACGCTCAATCGGTTGATACGGGTCGGTGTTGGAACCGAGGTTGATTGGAGCACATTGATAGCCACGTTTGGACAACTGCTGCTCCAGCACATCCACGGCGTTGGTCTTGGCGATCAGCTTTGTCTCGAAATCCAGCCCCGGCGACATGTCCCAATAGGCGTGACTGGGGCGCGCATAGCAATAAATGCAACCGTGCTCGCAGCCGCGATAGGGATTGATCGAGCGATCGAAGGGCAAGTCCGGCGACGTGTTGCGGGTAATGATGGTTTTCGCCGTTTCGATGCGCACCTCGGTGCCCTGTGTGAGCGGTACTTCCTGGTACCAGCCATCGTCCTCAGCCACCGAATGGCTGGGGGCAAAGCGGTTGTGCGGGTTGGTGGCGGTGCCGCGGCCACGGGGAGGCAATGGCGTGTGCATGGCAAAATCCTGATAACTGTATGCACATACAGTATCGCTAAAAGCGGCAGATCTCCAGTGCCGTTCGGCATCTGCTTTTTTTATATTGAATACATTATATCCAAGCAACCAAGAGACACATATAAAGTCTGGCTGACATGGCAAAGGCGTCGGTACTATTTCCGTTGCAAGAAACTTGAATATTGATATTTCACAAAGGGATTTGCTCATGTCAGTTTTAAACAGTCGCGGTATCTTTTTGCAAAAACTCGGCCCAACATCTGTAGACCCAGACGAAGTACTGGTATCGATGCAGTTTGCATTGAAACAGGAGGGCTGGGATGCGGAAAACTCCGTAGTCACTACTGCCCTGGTGGATTCCACTACGCTTCTGGCAGCCTCGTATGATGGCGGACAAACGTTCAGTATCCGCAATGCCAATAAAGATATCGACGGTGACGGTGATATCGATATAGATGACAAGGCAAAGCTGTTGGCGCTGGCTAAAGCTTATGCAGGTTTCGAAAATCCGTGATCGGTGACTGATCCTCACGTAGAGAAAATAGTAAATCACACTGATCTGCTGCGCTTGGAGATCATGCGCAGCAGACTGAAAAAACAGGGATATTAATATGTGGGCGCCCAGAAATGCAGGCGTATTTTTACAAGAAATACAAATGCCGCAATATAAAGAAATAACGATAAAGTTGATAAGAGAAAACACCGAAAATAATACAACCCCATTCTCCGACAACGTCTACAACAACATAACAACCATGAGCTTGAATTTTAATTACGAGGGAACCGACGAGCATAAACTCGACTTTGATCCGTGGTCCGATATGAATATCAACGGTGATAACAGCATTGATGAGAAGGACGTCGGGGCCATTACCAAACTTGCTCTCGCTTACCACAATCAAACGGTAATTGACTTGGACTCTGGGGTGTTTATTTCTCTGGCCCCTCCCGACCTGGTTGATATTTTTGATCCGGAACAACCCGTTCCGCCCCTCCCGCCTGCGAAAATCTCAGTAAGCATTGAGGTAGTGGACATGGAGGATCGAGATCAACCGGAGCTGGACTTTCACCTGATTGCTTCCTCCCTTGACGATGGTGCGACTTTTCGAACTCGCAGGCTCTACCCTCATTCCCGTCCGATGACCATTACGGGGCTGGACGAACTGGTCAAAACGTTCATCAAGTTCAAATTGTAAATCTGGCTTACTGAAAGCTGTCCAGGCGCTTTGGCACCTCTGCGATCAACCCGGGCGCCGATGTTTCACATTTCATTCACACGACCCTCACAGGCCTTTGACCGGTGAGAGATGATGCTGCTTGTGAATATCCAGACTCTTCCTGAACGGTCACTCGAGCATGTTCCTACCACGCCTTTTCCCCGCACTGTGCCTTTTGCTGGTCGCTCTGTTCAGCCAGACACCAGTGTTTGCCGACGACAGTACTGCGCACCGTCCGGCAGACTGGGCTCAACCTATCGAGAAGCAATACAACCTCTTCCAGATGTCGCCGACGCTTTATCGCAGCGCCCTGCCGGACAAAGGGGCGGTGCCGCTGTTGGAGAAACTCAAGGTCGGCACGGTGATCAACTTCCTGCCTGAAGCGGACTCCAGTTGGTTGTCCACGCCAGGCATCACGCAAGTACAGCTGCCCTATCGCACCAATCATGTGGATGACGCGGATGTACTCAAGGCTTTGCGAGCCATTCAAACCGCCGAAGCCAAAGGCCCGGTGCTGATGCATTGCAAACACGGCTCAGACCGTACTGGCCTGATGGCGGCCATGTACCGGGTTGTCATCCAGGGCTGGAGCAAGGAAGAGGCACTGAACGAAATGACCCAGGGTGGCTTTGGTGACAGCACCCATTTCAAGGACGGTATTCGTTACATGATGCAGGCTGACGTGGACAAGCTTCGCACTGCATTGGCCAACGGCGATTGCAGCACGAGCCCGTTTGCGGCGTGTTCGATGAAGAGCTGGTTCAAGTCCGCTCACATCGAATAATGAAAGCCCCCGCGGCATTGCGCAACGGAGGCTTTTTTTCACTCAGTGTTGTTCGTCAGGCTTTTTCTTCAGTTTCGGGTTCGGGAAAAACTGAACCGCCTGAACCTTGGTGTCGGCTGGTTTGAGTGCGCTGGTGTTAACCCGCGTACCCAACTCCTTGGGCACCGACAACCCTTGTTCATTGAGAGTGTCAGAGTAACCGCAAGCCACACATTCACGATGTGGCACGCTGTCTTCGTTCCACATCATCAACTTGTCCGGCTCGCTGCATGCCGGGCAGACCGCCCCGGCGATAAAGCGTTTTTTCGTAATCACAGGTCCCTCACTCATGCTGCTGCGTCCTCACTCAGGCCGCTGTGGCGCAAGAGTGCGTCAATCGATGGCTCACGACCACGGAAGTCGACGAACAACACCATAGGCTCCTGGGAACCGCCGCGTGCCAGGATCGCTTCACGGAAGGCGCGACCGGTGTCGGCATTGAGCACGCCTTCTTCTTCAAACTTCGAGAACGCATCGGCCGACAGCACTTCGGCCCATTTGTAGCTGTAATAACCCGCGGCATAACCACCGGCGAAGATATGTGCAAAGCTGTTGGGGAAGCGGTTGTAGGCCGGCGGGCGCATCACCGAGACCTCGTCACGCACGCCTTCGAGCACTTGCAGCACGTTGCGGCCGTCGCCGTGGGTCGCGTGCAATTCGAAGTCGAACAGAGAGAACTCCAGTTGACGGACCATCATCAGGCCGGACTGGAAGTTTTTCGCCGCGAGCATTTTCCCGAGCAGGTCCTGAGGCAGCGGTTCGCCGGTTTCATAATGACCGGAAATCAGCGCCAGGCCTTCCGGCTCCCAGCACCAGTTTTCCATGAACTGACTTGGCAGTTCGACGGCATCCCAGGCCACGCCGTTGATGCCGGACACGCCAGCATGCTCGACGCGGGTCAGCAAGTGATGCAGGCCGTGACCGAATTCATGGAACAGGGTGGTGACTTCATCGTGGGTCAGCAGCGCAGGCTTGCCGCTGTCGGCCGGGGTGAAGTTGCACACCAGGTTCGCCACCGGGCTTTGCAGCACGCCGCCAGCGGTACGACGACGGTCCCGGGCACCGTCCATCCAGGCCCCGCCACGCTTGTTGGCACGAGCATACAGGTCGAAGAAGAAGCGGCCGACATGCTGGCCGTTTTCCTTGATCTCGAACAGGCGGACATCCGGGTGCCAGGTGTCGAAGCCATTGAGCTCGGCGATTTCGATGCCGTACAGGCGCTGGACGATGGCGAACAGGCCGCTGAGCACCTTGTCGATCGGGAAGTAGGCGCGCAGGGCTTCCTGGGCCACGCTGTAGCGTTGTTCACGGAGTTTTTCACCGAAGAAACCGCTGTCCCAGCTTTGCAGGTCCGGGCAGCCTTGTTCGGCGGCGTAAGCCTTGAGCTGATCCAGATCCCGGGCGGCGAACGGCTTGCTGCGCTTGGCCAGATCGCGCAGGAAACTCAGCACCTGATCACTGGATTCAGCCATTTTGGTCGCAAGGCTCAGCTCGGAGAAACTGCTGAAACCCAGCAGCTTGGCCAGTTCCTGACGCAGGTCGAGGATTTCTTCCATGACCGGGCCGTTGTCGTTTTGACCGGCATTCGGTCCCTGGTCCGACGCACGGGTGCAGTAAGCCGCGTAGACTTCTTCACGCAGTGCGCGGTCCTGGGCGTAGGTCATCACCGCGTAATAGCTCGGGAATTCCAATGTGATCAGCCAGCCATCCAGGTCCTTCGCCTGGGCCGCGGCGGCCATTTGCGCCTTGGCGGAATCCGTCAGGCCGGTGAGGGCGGCTTCATCGCTGATGTGTTTGGTCCACGCCTGAGTGGCGTCGAGTAACTGGTTGGAGAAACGGCTGCCAAGCTCCGACAGCTTGCTTTGCACTTCGGCGTAACGCTTCTGCTCGGCTTCCGGCAGGTCGATACCCGACAGACGGAAGTCACGCAGGGAGTGTTCCAGGATAGTTTTCTGCGCCACCTCGAAACCGGCCGCTTCCGGGCTGCTGGCCAGGGCTTCGAAGGCCTGGAACAGTTCGCGGTTCTGGCCCAGCTCGGTGGAGTAGGCGCTCAAGGCCGGCAGGCACGACTCGTAGGCTTCACGCAGTTCGGCGCTGTTGCACACGGCATTGAGGTGGCTGACCGGGCTCCAGGCGGCGCCCAGGCGATCGTTGAGCTCGTCCATCGCCAGCACCAGGCCGGCCCACGTTGGCTGTTTGGCCTGGGTCTTGAGGATCTCGACGATGGCGGCACGGTTGTCAGCCAGGATCTGTTCAATGGCCGGTTGTACGTGTTCGGCGCGGATGGCGGAGAACGGCGGCAGGTCGTAGGGCTGCAAAAGAGGGTTGTTCACGCTCACGGTTGATACCTTGGCTGGAGAAACATGCAGCCATCTTAATTACAATCGGCACTCACCGCAGCTATCAGCGACAGAGAGAAACCCTATCGTGAACCTTCGCAAGTATCAGAACCACACGCCGCTGCTCGGCAAAGGCGCTTTTGTAGACGGCTCGGCGGTGGTGATCGGCGACGTTGAAATCGGTGAAGACAGCTCGGTCTGGCCGCTGACGGTGATCCGTGGCGACATGCACCGCATCCGCATCGGCGCGCGCACCAGCGTGCAGGACGGTTGCGTGTTGCACATCACCCACGCCGGTCCGTTCAACCCCGATGGCTTTCCATTGCTGATCGGCGATGACGTGACCATCGCCCACAAAGTCATGCTGCATGGCTGTTCGGTGGGCAGCCGGGTGTTGATCGGCATGGGCAGCATCGTCATGGACGGTGCGCTGGTCGACGATGATGTGATCATTGGTGCCGGCAGCCTGGTGCCGCCGGGCAAGCATCTGCAAAGCGGCTTCCTGTATGTGGGCAGCCCGGTGAAGCAGATCCGCCCGCTGACCGACAAGGAGCGCGGCTTTTTCACCTACAGCGCAGCGAACTACGTGAAGCTCAAGGACCTGCATCTGGCCGAAGGTTACGACCAGCTTTGACCCGGCCCTCTTATTCAGGACTCAACATGCATTACCAAACCGTTTTGTTCGACCTCGATGGCACCCTGACCGACCCACGCGAGGGCATCACCCGTTCGATCCAGTTCGCCCTGGGCAAACTGGGTATCGATGAACCGGACCTGGCCAAACTCGAACACTTCATTGGCCCGCCGCTGCTGCAGGCGTTCATGCAGTTCTACGACTTCGACGAAGCCAAGGCATGGGAGGCGGTGAATTTCTACCGTGAGCGCTTCAAGGTCACCGGCCTCTACGAAAACCGGGTGTTCGATGGTGTCACGCCGCTGCTGGAAACCCTGGGCGGACAAGGCCGGCAACTGTACATCGCCACCTCGAAGCCGTGGGTGTTCGCCCGGGAAATCGCCCGGCATTTCGATTTTGCCAAACACTTCAAGGTGATTTACGGCAGCGAACTGGATGGCACCCGGACCAACAAGGTCGAGCTGATTGCTCACCTGATGGCCGAAGAAAACCTGGACCCGGCCAACACCTTGATGATCGGCGACCGCAAGCACGACCTGATCGGCGCACGCAGCAACGGGCTGGACGCGGCAGCGGTGGGTTACGGGTTCGGCAGCCACGAAGAGTTGAGCGCCGAGGCTCCGGCGTATCACTTTGAAACGCTGGAACAGATGCATCGGGCGTTTTTACAGGGCTGATACGACTTGCCCCTGTGGGAGCGAGCCTGCTCGCGATGACGGTCGCACATTCAAAATAAATGTGTCTGACACACCGCTATCGCTAGCAGGCTCGCTCCCACAGGGGGACGGCGTAAGCCTTCAGGGTCTGGGCGGCGGAGCGAGTTTCTGCCCTTGCTCAACCGCCCAGTTCACCACCTGCGCGGTCAACTGATCGTTCGCCTGACCGAACCCGACCACCACCGCCGGAACCTGCACATCGCTGAGTGGCTGGCGCACTTCAAAACGGCGGCTGGCGAGGATGCGCTGGTCGTAACTGCGCACCAGCAATGCATCCAGACGCACGACCGCGCTGGCATTCGTGCCCTGGTATTCAGTCTGGAACGCCTGCAGCCTGCCGCCCAATTCAAGATCGGTCTGGAAAATGCTGTCATCGGTGCTCAACAACGGCACCCGTCCGTCATGCAGGAAACCTTCCAGCAGGCGATTGCGTACGAGCACCGGTGCCGGGTCGCTCCAGCGTGAACCCTGGTAGTGGCTGATCACATCACCCTGAGGAATCACGGCAATGCTCGGGCTGTTCAACGCTTCGCCGGACTGGAATTTGCTCAGGCGCAACGACCAGCGTTGCGGCGTTCCATGGTTGGCCGATGCGCCTTGGGCCGACGGCAATCGATAGACCTCGAAGGGCTCGGGTTTGGGCAGGATCGAGCACGAACTGATCATCGTGAAGCCAGTGAGGAGGACAATCCGAATCAGCTTCATGGCGTGAATTCCTTGGTCTTTTCACTGCCCAGCAGGTAACCGCTGGGATTGGCTTCCAGGCGTGTGGTAATGGTGCGCAACGAACTCAGGGTTTCGCGCATCTCGCGCACGGCCGGGCCCAGGCCATTGAGGCCTTGCATACCGCTGTTGAGCGAATCCTGATTGGCAGTGATCAGCTTGTTGAGGGTGACGCTGCTCTCCTGCAGCGACTTCATCGCCTGCTCGGCGCTGCCCAGCGCCTCCTTACCATGATCATTGAGCAGCCCATTGGCATTGCGCATCAGCGCCGTGGTCTGCTCCAGCATGGTGTTGGCCTGCTTGCCCACCGACGCCAGTTGCTGCATGGCCTGGCGGATATCGCCGCGCTGCTCGGCAATGGTCCCGGTGGTTTGTTCCAGGTGCTCCAGGGTGTTGCTGATGCGCTCGATGTTTTCCGTGGAGAACATCAGGTTGGCGTTATGCATCAGCGTGGTCACCCCGGCCATCAGGTTTTCGCTGTCATTGAGCAGGCGGGCGATGGGCGAGGGCAAGGCGACAATGGTCGGCAGGTTGCCGTCCTTGCCCTTGAGCGTCGGGCTCTGAGGCGTGCCGCCACTGAGCTGGATGATCGAGGTCCCGGTGACCCCGGTCAGGGCCAGCTTGGCATTGGTGTCTTCCTTGACCGGGGTATCGCCGGCCAAACGAATTCGCGCCAGCACCCGGCGCGGGTCTTTCGGGTCCAGGCGCAGCGAGATCACGTCGCCGACCTTGATCCCGCTGTACTGCACCGAACTGCCCTTGGACAAACCGCTGACCGCCTCGTTGAACACGACTTCGTAGTCTTTGAACTCGGTGTCGACACTGGACTTGGCCAGCCACAGACCGAACAGCAGTGCGGCCGTCACCACAATCACCGTGAACAGGCCGATCAATACATGATGGGCTCGGGTTTCCATGTCAGACCTCGTTGAGCTGTTGGGCGGCTGTCAATGCCGCGCGGCCGCGAGGGCCATGAAAGTATTCGTGAATCCACGCATCGTTGGTTTCCGAGACCTTGTCGATGGCGTCCGCCACCAGCACTTTTTTCTGCGCCAGCACCGCCACCCGGTCAGTGATGGTGTAGAGCGTGTCGAGGTCATGAGTCACCAGGAAAACGCTCAGGCCCAGGGCATCGCGCAGGGTCAGGATCAATTGGTCGAACGCAGCGGCTCCGATCGGATCGAGACCGGCGGTGGGCTCGTCGAGAAACAGGATGTCCGGGTCCAGTGCCAGTGCCCGGGCCAGCGCGGCACGCTTGATCATGCCGCCGGACAGCGACGAGGGGTACTTCTCCGCCGCCGACAGCGGCAATCCGGCCAGGGCCATTTTCACCGCCGCCAGGTGCTCGGCGTCGTTGCGACTCAAGCCGGCGTGTTCGATCAGCGGCAGGGCGACGTTCTCGGTTACGGTCAGCGAGGAAAACAGCGCGCCTTTCTGGAACAGCACGCCGAATCGCCGCTCCACCAGCGAGCGTTCGTGTTCGGACAAGGTTGGCAGGTTCTTGCCGAAGACTTTCACCACGCCTTCGCTGGGCTGGTGCAACCCGACAATACTGCGCAGCAGCACCGATTTGCCGCTGCCGGAGCCGCCGACCACGGCGAGGATCTCGCCTTTGTACAAGTCCAGGTCGAGGTTCTCGTGCACGCTCTGGCGGCCAAAGCGGTTGCACAATCCACGGACTTCAATCACCGCCTCCGAGGGCGCTCGGGGGACACGACTCACCATCCCATCTCCATGAAAAACATCGCGGCTATCGCATCCATCACGATCACCACGAAAATCGACTGCACCACGCTCGACGTGGTGTGGGCACCGACGGACTCGGCGCTGCCACTGACCTTGAAGCCTTCGAGGCAACCAATAGCGGCAATCAGGAAAGCGAAGAACGGTGCTTTGACCATCCCCACCAGAAAGTGCTGAACGCCGATGTCCGTTTGCAGCAGCGACAGGAACATCGCCGGCGAGATATCCAGCGCCACCGCGCAGACCACGGCACCGCCGATAATCCCCGACAGCATCGCCAGAAAGGTCAGCATCGGCAGGGCGATCAGCAACGCCAGGACCCGCGGCACCACCAGCAACTCCACGGGATCCAGGCCCAGCGTACGGATGGCGTCGATTTCTTCGTTGGCCTTCATCGAACCGATTTGCGCCGTGAACGCACTGGCGGTGCGCCCGGCCATCAGGATCGCGGTCAACAGCACACCGAATTCGCGCAAAAAGGCAAACCCCACCAGGTCCACGGTGAAGACGGTGGCACCGAAAGTGGCCAGTACCGTCGACCCGAGAAACGCCACCACGGCGCCCACCAGAAAGGTCAGCAACGCAACAATCGGCGCGGCGTCGAGGCCAGTCTGCTCGATGTGCGCAATCATCGACGTGACGCGCCAGCGTTTGGGCCGGAACAGGCCGCCGGCGATGGTTTCGATGATCAGGCCGACAAAACCCAGCAGTTGCAGGGTGTCCTGCCAGACGATGTCCACAGCGCGACCAATGCGGGTCAGCAACTGAATGGTAACGCTGACTTCCGGTTCCTTGATCGGTACGCAGAAATCGGTCAGCGAGCAGTAGACGGTTTGCAGCAACGCGCGATCGGCAGCGGAGAGCGTGCAATCAGGATGTTCAGCGGAGCGACCGAGGCGCTCGGAGCCGAGCAGCTCTACCAACAGCGAGGCGCCGGCGGTGTCGAGGGCGCCGAGACCGTTGAGGTCGATGGGGGTGTTTGCGTCGTACTGGTCGTGGAGCTTTTCGCTCAACAGCTTGAGGTCAGCGTAATGGGCAAGCGTCCAGTCGCCCGTCACCCGCAACCGCGCAGGGGTAATCGATGTGTCTAATCGGGCGTTGCCGGCCATCGTGCTGCTGATCATAAGCTCCGTGCTTTATTGGAATACTGCTATTTCGTATGAACGTGGCGAGGGAGCAAGCTCCCTCGCCACACGCTACGTAATAGCACGAACCGCACTACTTTTCTTTTATCGCTGTGCTGTCCTTGACTTTGAAGCGCAGCACGCCGATGACCTGGCCATCTTCGGTCAACACCCGAACCTGCCATTTGCCGGCCGGGTTGTCCGGGAAGTTCTGCTTGTGGGTCCAGGCCCGGTAACCTTCCTTGCGCCCGCCGCGAATATCCAGAGGAATGCGGTCGACCTCTTTACCGTTGAACTTCCAGACGTGATAAATCCGCTCGTCCAGGCCACGTGGAGCATTGATCGCGGTGTACGCGTAGAGCCCGCTATTGCGAATCTGCTCGGCGCTGACTTCGTCGAGGCTGGCGCCCGGGGTGCGGTCCTGCATTTGCGTGCTGATGGCCACGTCGGTCATCCACAGCGTCGCCGGCGGCACCCACGAGCGCAGCTCCCAACCGACGAAGCCAATGCCCAGGGTGATACTCAAAATCGCCAACGCACTGCGTACAGTACGAATCGGGAAGATCGACGCCAGGCTCGGGAACGACAACAGCACCGAGATGCCCAGCGCCCATTTGAAACTTTGTGCGGTGGTCAGGTGCATGATCACCGGCAACGCGGTGAGCAGGGCGGCGAACAGGGTCAGGGTGTGCAGGGCCAGAAACGCCCAGCGCCGCGGCGCCAGCCATTTGTAGTAGAGCGGGTCGATGATCGAAATCAGCGCCGCGACGCCCAGCAGCCCGGTGAAAACCAACTGGCCGCTGTTCCACGTCGTGGTGATGAAGAAGAACGGCAGGACAAAAAACAGGCTTTCCTGATGGATCATCTGCGTTGCATAACGCAGCAACGGTTCCGGAATTTCGCGCTTGAAAATGCGCGTGAACAGCTTGGTCAGGCTGTTTTCCAGCATCAGCCAGATCCAGCTGATCAGCATGATGGTAGTGATCCAGCTCGCCAGGCCTTGCTGGCGATCGACCAGAATGAAACTGCCCACCCCGGAGATGAAACCACAGAGTGCAATGACCCCAGGGTAGCGCTTCATCAATTCGAGGATGCGCTGTACGAAAAGGGTCAGGTTTTGCATTCGGCGGGTTCACAGTAGTCGTAGGAAAAAACCTCGACAGGGTACCGTTGGTGCGGCCCTGTGGCGAGGGGGTTTGTCGGATCGCCACAGTTAGTCACTCGCCAGTTGGAATGATTACTGTCGGCGGTGCAAACGCCAGCCCACCAACATCAACACGATCAAGCCCACCCCCCCGACCGCCAACCACATCAACTGGTCATAACTGAACAGTGGCTTCTCGATCCGCAAATACCCCGGCTGCAACAACAGTTCACGCACGGCCTTGTTCGCCTCTTCCAGCGTCACCCCTTGCAGCTCCCGGGCCGGGTTGGTGAATTGGCCGTCCTCGTAATCACCGATGGCGCTCCAGTAGTAGTCGGCCAACGCGCTGTTGCCTTGCACGGCCCAGGCCTGGCGGGCAATCGCGGCCTGCTTCAGGCGGTTGAAGGTGTCGGCATTGAGGCCGTCCTTGAGCAGTCCGGCCTTCAAGTCGTCGAGCACTTGTTCGGCCGCAAGCACGTCGTCGCGTTCAAGGTCGGCATTGAGGCTCATGAAACCCACGCCGCCGAACACCTCGCGTTCTGCCCACGGACCGTAGGACAAACCGTGAGCCAGGCGCAGCTGGCGATAGAGCGCCCAATCCAGATAATCCTTGAGCAAATCGAAGGTTTGATCGTGCCCGTCGTCCAGCACCGGCTCCGGCACCAGCCAGTGCAATTTGGCGCCATTGCCGACCAGACCGTGGGGCAAAGTGCGCTCGTGGGCGGCGCTGGCCTGGATTTGCGGCAGCGGAGGATGCTCACCAGGGGTAATCGCTTCCAGCGCGCCATACGCCTGTTCCAGATAGGCCGGCAGCAACTTGTCGAGGTCGCCGACCACGATCAGGGTCATGTTGTTCGGCGCATACCAGTCCTTGCGCACCTGCTCCAGTTGCTCATGGGTCAGGTCATCGACTTGCGCACGCTCCGGGCATTTGAGGCCCAGCTCCACGGCCAGCTGGTTGCTGGCCGTGTGGCCGAGGTCCTGACGATCGAGCCAGCGTTGCAGGTGCGAGTAGTGGCCGCCGTCTTCACGCTCGACCACTTGCTTGGCCGCGTGGATGGCGTTGTCGTCGAAACGAGTCTGGGTCAGCAGCGCCAGCAGCAGGTCGAGCACCTTGCGCTGGTTTTTCGCCGGCGCTTCGATGACGAAAGTTGTATCGGCATTGCTGGTGAAGGCGTTCCACTCACCGCCCAGGGCTTGCATGCGTTCTTCCAGGCCCCCTTCGCCACTGGCGTCGATGCCGCTGAACAGTAGGTGTTCCAGCAGATGCGGCAATTCCTTTTCTTCGCAATTGAAATCGTCCAGGCCAACGCCGACCACCAGCCGGATCGCCACATGTCCGTGGTCAGTACCGGGTTTGAGCAGCAACTGCAACCCGTTGCGCAGGGTGTAGCCCTCGACCTGGAAGCGATCCAGGGCCAGCGACGGAAAAGAACCAAGCAACAGACAGGCGAACAACAGACAACGCATAACAAGCTTCCGTACGACTGGCGTAAGTTCAACAGACTTCAGGCAACTGTGGACGTTCAGGGTGAATGAGTAATGTCAGCCAAATCGTCGACCACCAGCGCGCCGGTGTCGGATGTTTCCAGCACCACGTAGGCACTGCTGCAAAACAGCGAATTCAGGCGCTTCATGTCGGCAATCAGCTCCAGGTGCAATGAACTGGTTTCGATACTCTGCACGATTTTACGATGCAAGCGACTGACATGGGCATGGGCCAGGCGTCGCTCCTGAGCGCGGAAACGACGTTTTTCACGCACCAGTTGGCGGGCACTTTCCGGGTCGCCACTGAGAAACACCGACATCCCGAGCCGCAGGCTGGAAATCAATTGAGTATGCAGCCCGGTCAATTCGCCCAGCCCGACTTCGGAAAACGACCGGCGCTGCGAGGTTTTCTGCTGCTGGACTTTGCGCAGCATGCGTTCGATCAAGTCGCTGGCGAGTTTCAGGTTGATCGCCAGCTCGATGATTTCCGCCCAGCGTCGGCTGTCCTGATCGCTGAGATCTTCCCGGGGCATTTGCGCCAGATACAATTTGATCGCACTGTAGAGCGCTTCGACATCGTCGGTCAGGCGGCGTATTTCCTGGGTGACGGCGGTTTGCTTACCGCGCAACACGTCGAGCATGGCTTCGAGCATGTTGTCGATCAGGTCGCCCATGCGCAGGGTTTCCCGGGCCGCGTTGGCCAGCGCCAAACCGGGCGTGACCAACGCTGTGGGGTCAAGGTGCCGGGGCTTGGCCGTGCCGTTGACCTGCGGGCGCTCCGGCAGTACCCAGGCACAAAATCTGGCCATCGGCCCGACACTGGGCAGAAGGATCAGGCAGCGTGCGGTGTTGTAGAGCAAGTGAAAGCCAATGACCATTTCCTGAGGGCTGAAATCGAGGCTATCGAGCCAGTGCACCAACGGATCAAGTACCGGAATGATCAATAAAAGACCAATCAGTTTGTACAGCAGGCTGCCCAGCGCCACTTGGCGCCCGGCGGGGTTCTGCATGCTGGTGCTGAGGAAGGCGAGTACGCCGCTGCCGATATTGGCGCCGATCACCAGCCCGATGGCCACCGGCAGGCTGATCACGCTGGCGCCCGCCAGGGTCGCAGTCAGCAGCACAGCGGCCAGGCTGGAATAGGAAACCATCGCGAACAGCGCGCCGATCAGGGCGTCGAGCAGGAGGTCGCCGGTGAGTGAGGCGAAAATCACCTTTACCCCTTTGGCATGGGTAATCGGGTACGCCGCTTCGACAATCAATTGCAGCGCCAGAATAATCAAGCCCAAGCCAATGGCGACGCGACCCATCTGTCCGAGTCGGGTTTGCTTGCGCGACAGAAAGAAAATCACCCCGACAAAAATCAGCAGCGGCGACAGCCACGACAGATCGAACGTCAACACCCGCGCCATCAGCGCCGTACCGACATCGGCACCGAGCATGGTGACCAGCGCCGGCGTAAGCGCCATCAGTCCCTGGCCGACAAACGAAGTGACCAGCATGGCGGTAGCGTTGCTGCTCTGGACCATCGCCGTCACAGCGATCCCGGAGAGGAAAGCCAGCCAGCGGTTGGACATGTTATGGGCAATGACATGGCGCAGATTGGTGCCGTAAACCCGCAGGATGCCGGTTCGGACGATATGCGTGCCCCAGATCAGCAGGGCCACTGCAGAAAGCAAATTGAGCAGGGTGAGCATAATGACCCCCTGTGGTGTAGCGCCCCAAAGGAGCAAGTTGACGGTACCGCGCGACGTTCTACGTTCTACGTTCTGTACATAAGCTGTAGTTGGCTAACGGTCTACGCGCCAGCATCGCATAGCCAAAGAAGGGATTGAAATAAAACTGTCATGAAAACAGATTCATGTACCCAGCCAAAAACAAAGTGGGAGCGAGCCTGCTCGCGATGAGGCCATCAGCTTCAACATTGATGTTGACTGACAGACCGCCATCGCGAGCAGGCTCGCTCCCACATGTTTTGCGTATTTAGCGCCTTCGGGTTACTGGCCCGGAATGTCCTTGCGCAGCTTTACCGGATCCTGCTGTTTCTTTTTTTTCGCGATGGCGGTGCGCATCCTGATGTTGATCGCTTCCACTGCCAGCGAGAACGCCATGGCGAAGTAGACGTAGCCTTTTGGCACGTGCACGTCGAAGGATTCGGCAATCAGCACCGTACCGACGATCAACAGGAACGACAGCGCCAGCATCTTCAGCGATGGGTGCTTGTCGATGAACTCACTGATGGTGCCAGATGCCCACATCATCACCAGCACGGCCACGATGATTGCCGCGACCATGACCGGTACGTGGGAGACCATGCCGACTGCGGTGATCACCGAGTCCAGGGAGAACACGATGTCGATGATTGCGATCTGGATGATGGTGTAGAGGAAGTTGCCGCCCTTGCCAGAAGGTTCGTCGCTGCTTTCATCTTCACCTTCCAGCGCGTGGAACATCTCTTGCGAGCTTTTCCACAGCAGGAACAGACCACCGAAGAACAGGATCAGGTCGCGTCCGGAAATACCCTGGCCGAACACTTCGAACAGATCGGCGGTCAGGCGCATGACCCAGGTGATCGACAGCAGCAAGAGGATCCGCGTGATCATGGCCAGCCCAAGACCGAAAATCCGGGTACGCGCCTGCATGTGCTTGGGCATGCGGCTGACCAGGATCGAAATCATGATGATGTTATCGATACCCAGGACGATTTCCAGGGCGGTCAGGGTGAAGAAGGCAACCCAGATTTCAGGGTTGGTCAGCCATTCCATGTGTATTCCTTTGAGCGATTGTTAAACCACAACGGGCCCGGGCTTCAAACAGCGAAGCCTGGACCCGAAGTGGTGAGTCTTGGGCTTATAGAGTGCTGAACACCGGGAAAGTCCCCAACAGCAGCGCAGCAATCAGTATGCAGGTACAAACCAGCACTGCCCACTTCAGGGTGAAGCGCTGGTGGTCACCGAAATCGATACCGGCCAGGGCCACCAACAGGTAGGTCGATGGAACCAGCGGGCTCAACAGGTGGACGGGCTGACCGACGATCGAGGCACGTGCCATTTCCACCGCGGTTATACCGTAATGGCTCGCGGCTTCGGCAAGTACCGGTAACACGCCGTAATAAAATGCATCGTTCGACATGAAGAAGGTGAACGGCATGCTCACCAGCGCCGTGATCACCGCCAGGTACGGGCCGAGGAAATCCGGAATCACCGCCAGCAGGCTTTTCGACATCGCATCGACCATCCCGGTGCCGGTCAGGATACCGGTGAAGATACCGGCCGCAAAGATCAACCCGACTACCGCCAGCACGCTACCGGCGTGAGCCGCAACGCGATCCTTCTGCTGTTGCAGGCAAGGATAGTTGACGATCATGGCGATACTGAACGCCACCATGAACAGCACCGGCAACGGCAGCAGGCCGGCGATCAGGGTGCCCATCAGGGCCAGGGTCAGGGCGCCGTTGAACCAGATCAGGTTCGGACGACGGGCATCCGGGAACTGCGAAACGCTGATTTCACTGTGGTCGATTTCATCACCCACCAGGTGCAGTTCACCCAGACGAGCACGTTCACGCTTGCCGTAGAAGTAGGCGATGACCAGGATCGCCACCACACCGGCCAGCATCGCAGGAATCATCGGTACGAAGATGTCGGACGGGTCCACGTGCAACGCACTGGCAGCGCGAGCAGTCGGGCCACCCCATGGCGTCATGTTCATCACGCCACCGGCGAGGATGATCAGGCCGGCCATGATCCGCGGGCTCATGCCGATACGGCTGTAGAGCGGCAGCATGGCGGCCACGCAGATCATATAAGTGGTCGCGCCGTCACCATCGAGGGAAACGACGAGCGCCAGTACGGCGGTGCCGACCGAAACTTTCAACGGGTCGCCCTTGACCAGTTTGAGGATCTTGCGCACGGCCGGGTCGAACAGGCCGGAGTCGATCATCAGGGCGAAGTACAGAATAGCGAACATCAGCATCACGCCGGTTGGCGCAAGCTTGGTGATGCCTTCGAGCATCATCGGGCCGATCTTCGGCGAAAATCCACCGAACAGGGCAAAGATGATTGGAATGAGGATCAGGGCGATCAGCGCGGACAGGCGCTTGGTCATGATCAGGAACATGAACGTGATGACCATGGCGAAGCCAAGGAAAGTCAACATGGGAATACTCCAGGCGTAGCGCGACTAGGGAATGGGCAGATCGGGCGGGATCAGCGCAGAACGGGAAGCACGAGACGTACGGGCGGAGTTACAGCGAAGCGGCGGGTAGAAGAGGACATCAGAATCACCATTGTTGTTGTTAAATGGGCTGTGCGAGCGATAAAACGCTGGCATTGGCCAACCGGTCTGTTGCCGGTAGTGGGGGCGATCCTAATCGGGGAAGCTTTCAGCCAGCTTTCGGAAATGAAAGCGTTGACCGGAAGTACAACCGGTCGTCGGACTGGGGCAGGGAGGTGAACCAAGCTACGGCCTTCGCGAGCAGGCTCGCTCCCACAATGGGTCTGAGTCACGCCCGGGTCTTAGGCGACTGAAGATCCACTGTGGGAGCGAGCCTGCTCGCGAAGGCGTCAGTCAATCCACGTCAGGAGGAAACAGCATGGTCGAAGTTCACACCGGCGGCTGCCATTGCGGGCAACTGCGCTATCAATTCAGCGGGCCATTGCACGATATCGCCCACTGCCATTGCTCGATTTGCCGACGGGTCAGCACCGGCCGAGCGACGCATCTGGACCGACAGTCGCTTGCCGTGGCTGCATCTGGACGAACACTTGCCCGGCGAGCCTGAAGAAACACCCTGATCAAAAAATAGACAGATCCAGCGGCCGTATTGCGCCCATCCAGATCGCATGCTCGGTGTGGTCACGCAGATCGTCACCGGTATCAGGGTGCAGAAACACCACCAGGCCCTTGCGGTTGAGCGCCAGCCACGGCAGCACGTCGCCCAACACCTGCGGCTCGAACGCCAACTGGCAACTCCAGTCCGGGTGCGGACCGACCGGGCGCTCGTGCACACGGCCCATTTTCAGTGGGAACAGTTGCGCAGCCTGCTCACACAAGGCCCGCGCCTGATCGATGGTAGTGGCGTCGAAATAGACATGGGCGTGGTAGCCCGTTATGCGTTGCATTTGAAATCCTCTAAATCCGGTCGAGCAGATCATGCGGCACAGGTTGCGATCTTTTCACGTTTCACACTGCAATCGAAGGCAATGACAACCCCGACAACGACTGCGCACTGCCGGCCTGTTCGGCCATCAACCAATCCACAAACTGTTGAATTAACGCTCCGCGTCGTTTGCGCTGGGGCAGGACCACGTAATATCCCAACCTCGACATCGCCGTTTCGGCAATCGGTCGGCACAACAATCCCTGGGCCAGCAGGTTATCCACAAGGTGGCGCCAACCGATGGCCACGCCCTGACCACCAATCGCGGCCTGAATCAGCAAGGTGTAATTGTCAAAGCGCAATTGCCCGGGCGCGGGGGGCGAGGTGATGCCCAGCTCACGGAACACACCGCTCCAGTCGAACCAGTTACTGCTGTGTTCCCCACGCAGGTGCAGCAACGGAAACTCCATCAATGCCTGGGCCGGCAAGGGCAGGGGACGCTCACCCAACAACTGCGGACTGCACACCGGAAACACTTCCTCGTTGAACAGCCAATGGCTTTCACCCTGCTTGAAGCGGCCATCGCCGAACAGCACCGCCACATCGATATCGGTACGTAGCATGTTATGGCTGCGTTCACTGGTGACCAGGCTGACATCCACCTGTGGATTGGCCGCGTGAAAGCGGTGCAGTCGCGGCATCAACCAATAGGCGGCGAAGGCAAAATCCGTGGCAACCTGCAGTACCTCATGCTGTTGCTGTGCGCTGATTGCACTCAATCCTGCGTCGATATTCTGCAAACCGAGCTGAACCTGTTCGAAAAGAATCTGCCCGGCCTCGGTCAGTTCGATACCGCGATAAATGCGATCGAACAAGCGTGTCGCCAGCTGCTCTTCGAGGCGCTTGATCTGCTGGCTGATGGCCGGTTGCGTGGTGCCCAGCTCAACCGCCGCGGCGGTGAAGCTGCGTTGGCGGGCCGCGGCTTCGAAGGCGCGAAGCAGATCAAGAGACAGGTCACCAAGGGCGTCATACATAAGCTGTGCTTATCCTAGTCATTGCCGCGCGTGGGCTTTACCGCAAGGTGCAAGGGTTTCATTCTCGAAGCCAGCACTCTCGCATAAACATCCACTATGGAATGCCGCGATCACATGAAGCGCAAGAACATTCTTTTCATCATGGCCGATCAAATGGCCGCGCCAATGTTGCCGTTCTACGGCCCATCGCCCATCAAGCTGCCCAATCTCAGCCGCCTCGCCGCACAAGGCGTGGTGTTCGACTCCGCTTATTGCAACAGCCCCCTGTGCGCGCCGTCGCGGTTCACCCTGGTAAGCGGCCAGTTGCCGAGCAAGATCGGCGCCTACGACAACGCCGCCGATTTCCCCGCCGACGTACCGACCTACGCCCACTACCTGCGCCGCCTCGGCTACCGCACTGCCCTGTCGGGCAAGATGCATTTCTGCGGACCAGACCAGTTGCATGGCTACGAAGAACGCCTGACCAGTGACATTTACCCGGCCGACTATGGCTGGGCGGTGAACTGGGATGAGCCGGACGTGCGCCCGACCTGGTACCACAACATGTCGTCGGTGCTGCAAGCCGGCCCGTGCGTGCGCACCAATCAGCTGGATTTCGACGAAGAGGTGGTGTTCAAGGCCCAGCAGTACCTGTTCGACCATATCCGCGAAGATGGCGATCAGCCGTTCTGCCTGACTGTTTCCATGACTCACCCACACGATCCGTACACCATTCCCAAGGCTTTCTGGGATTTGTACGACGATGCTGACATCCCGTTGCCTTCGACTCCGGATCAGCATGACCTCGATCCACACTCGCAGCGTTTGCTCAAGGTTTACGACCTATGGGACAAGCCGCTACCTGTGGATAAGATCCGCGACGCCCGCCGCGCCTATTTCGGCGCGTGCAGCTATATCGATAGTAACGTCGGCAAACTCCTGCAAACTCTCGAAGATACCGGGCTGATCGACGACACCATCATCGTGTTCTCCGGTGACCATGGCGACATGCTCGGCGAACGCGGGCTCTGGTACAAAATGCACTGGTACGAAATGGCCTCACGGGTGCCGCTGCTGATCAGCGCGCCAGGGCAATTCGGCGCGGGCCGGGTCAGCGCCAGTGTTTCCACGGCCGATCTGCTGCCGACCTTCGTTGAACTGGCTGGCGGCTCGCTGGAACCGGGCTTGCCGCTGGACGGCCGCTCGCTGGTCCCGCACCTGCAAGGGCAGGGCGGTCACGACGAGGTGTTCGGCGAATACATGGCCGAAGGCACCATCAGCCCGTTGATGATGATCCGCCGCGGCGCCTACAAATTCATCTACAGCGAAGACGACCCTTGCCTGCTCTTCGACGTACTCAATGATCCTCGCGAACTGGAAGAACTCAGTCATTCGCCGCAACATCGCCAACTGTTCGACGATTTTCTCGCCGAAGCGCGGGCCAAATGGAACATTCCGGCGATTCACCAGCAGGTGCTCGCCAGCCAGCGGCGCCGGCGGTTCGTGGCCGAGGCGCTGACCCTCGGCAAGCTGAAGAGCTGGGATCACCAGCCACTGGTGGATGCCAGTCAGCAATACATGCGCAACCACATCGACCTCGACGATCTGGAGCGTAAAGCACGTTATCCACAACCCTGCCAAAACCAATAATCTCAAGGGGAAGTCCATGCAAAGGTTATCCACAGTACTGACGGTCGGGCTCCTGGCTCTGGGCAGTGCATCGGCGTTTGCCGATCAGAGTTGCGAGACCGTGAAAATGGCTGACCCGGGCTGGAGCGACATCGCCGCGACCAATGCCATCGCCGGGTTTTTGCTGGACGGCATGGGCTACAAGGCCAAGGTCGACACCCTCGCGGTGCCGATCACCTTTGGCGGGCTCAAGGATGGCCAGGTCGATGTGTTCCTGGGTAACTGGATGCCGGCGCAGCAGGGCTTCTATGACAAGTTCGTCGCCAACGGCGATGTCACGCAACTGGCGAAGAACCTCGACGGCACCGAATTCACCCTCGCCGTTCCGGATTACGTGTGGGACGCGGGTGTGCATGACTTTGCCGACCTGAACAAATACGCCGACAAGTTCGACCGCAAGATCTACGGCATCGGCTCCGGCGCGCCGGCGAACATCTCACTGCAAGAGATCATCAAGAAAAACGATTTCGACATGGGCCAGTGGAAACTGGTCGAGTCCAGCGAGCAGGCGATGCTGGCCGAGGTGTCCCGCGCAGTGAAGAAACAGAAGTTCGTGACCTTCCTCGGCTGGACCCCGCACCCGATGAACGTGCAGCTGAAAATGCACTATCTGAAGGGTGGCGAGAAATACTTCGGCGACACCGGCAGCGTGCACACCCTGACCCGCAAGGGTTATGCACAGGCCTGCCCGAACGTCGGCAAACTGCTGACCAACCTGAGTTTCACCCAGGACATGGAGAACAGCATCATGGCCGAGGTGGTGAACAAGAAAGTCAGCAATGCTGATGCGGCCAAGGCGTGGATCAAGGCCAACCCGGCGGTGCTGGATAAATGGCTCGATGGCGTGAAGACCGTGGATGGCAAGGATGCGTTGCCGGCGGTCAAAGCCAAGCTTTAAGGTTCAAGGACGCCTTCGCGAGCAGGCTCGCTCCCACAGGTCCGCGCAGTCCCTGTGGGAGCGAGCCTGCTCGCGAATCGATTTATGCCCTTGCGCCATTACATCTGACACACCACCCTGACGTATTTACAGTCATTCACCGAGAGGCCCCATGGCCCTGCCAAGCCGCCATTCACTCTTCCCTTTCCTCACCTGGCTACCACGGCAAACCCGCGCCAGCGTCGGGCGCGACCTGATCGTCGGCCTCAGCGGCGCGATTCTCGCGTTGCCGCAATCCATTGCCTACGCACTGATTGCCGGCCTCCCACCGGAATACGGCCTCTACGCCGCAATCATCCCGGTGTTGATCGCCTGCCTGTGGGGTTCGTCGTGGCATTTGATCTGCGGCCCTACCGCGGCCATCTCGATTGTCCTGTACGCCAGCGTGAGTCCGCTGGCCGTTCCAGCCTCGCAGGATTACGTCATGTTGATCCTGTTGCTGACGTTTCTTGCCGGTATCTTCCAGTGGCTGCTGGGTTTGCTGCGGTTTGGCGCATTGGTGAATTTCGTCTCTCACTCGGTGGTACTCGGCTTCACCCTGGGTGCTGCCGTGGTGATTGCCATCGGTCAATTGCCGAACCTGCTGGGGCTGGATTTGCCCAGCCAGGCCACCGCTCTGGACAGTTTCATCACGTTGTTGCGCCATCTCGGTGAAATGGACAAACCTTCGCTGGCGGTGGGGTTGGCGACGGTGGTGGTGGGCGTGACCCTCAAGCTGTGGTTGCCACGCTGGCCGACGCTGTTGATCACGCTGGTGCTGGGCGCATTGCTGGTCTGGCTTTGGCCATCAATGTTCGGCCATGTGCAACTGGTCAGCGCCTTCACCGGCAAGCTGCCGCCTTTCAGTCCGTTGCCGCTGGATCTCGATCTGATCCTGCGCCTGCTGCCCAGCGCAGTGGCGGTCGGTATGCTCGGGCTGGTCACCAGCCTGTCGATTGCCCGCTCGATCTCAGCGCGTTCGCAACAATTACTCGACGCCAATCAGGAAGTCCGTGCCCAAGGCCTGTCGAACATCGTCGGGGCGTTTTTTTCCGGATCGCTGTCGGCCGGCTCCTTCACTCGTTCAGGCCTGAGCTATGAAGCGGGGGCCTGTTCACCACTGGCCGGGATTTTTTCGGCGTTGTGGGTGGCGCTGTTCGCGATCTTCGGCGCGAGCCTGATCGCGCACATCCCGATCCCGGCCATGGCCGGGAGCATTCTATTGATCGCCTGGGGGCTGGTGGACCACCGCGGCATTCGCGCGTTGTTGCGGGTCAGCCGCGCTGAGTTCGTGGTAATGGCGCTGACCTGCGTCGCCACGCTGCTGCTGGAATTGCAAACGGCGATCTACGCCGGCGTGCTGGCCTCGCTTTTTTTCTACCTCAAGCGCACCTCGCAACCACGGGTACAGCATGTGCGAGATGGCGAGGAAGACATTCTGCGGGTGGGCGGCTCGATCTTTTTCGGTGCCAGCCATTACCTGCAAGTGCGCCTGCAACGCATGCACGGCGCGCGCGTGGTGATCGAGGCGCAGCAGATCAACTTCATCGACTATTCAGGTGTGGAAATGCTGCATCAGGAAGCGCGGCGCCTGCTGCGTCAAGATCGCAGCCTGACCTTGCGCCGGGCACGGCCGCAGGTGGTGGAAGAGTTGAGGAAGCTGGAAGGAGCGGAGAAGTGCCCGATCCGGTTTGAAGATTAATCCGACGTTTCGCAAACCCCTGTAGGAGCGAGCCTGCTCGCGATGACGGAATCACATTCAACATCTCTGCTGACTGTCCCACCGCAATCGCGAGCAGGCTCGCTCCTACAGGGGTTACAGGGCCAGTTGCCGGCGAAGCTCAGCCAATACCGGCGCCGTATCCGGGCGAACACCGCGCCACAGGAAAAACGCTTCCGCCGCTTGCTCGGCCAGCATCCCCAAGCCATCCATCGCCACCGCCGCGCCGTGTTCACTGGCCCAGCGGCAGAACGCGGTCGGTTCCTTGCCGTACATCATGTCGTAGCACACCGTTTTGCCCGGTTCGATCAGGCTGGGCGCAATCGGCGGCACATCGCCCGTCAGGCTCGCGGAGGTCGCATTGATGATCAGGTCCACCGACTCCTGCAACCAGTCGTAGCCACTGGCCGAGATCGGTCCCAGATCACAGAACAGTTCCGCCAGAAGCTCGGCCTTTTCCACTGTGCGGTTGGCGATGATCACGGATGCCGGTTGCTCGGCCAGCAGCGGCTCCAGGGCACCGCGCACCGCACCGCCGGCACCGAGCAACAGGATGCGTTTGCCCTTGAGGCTGAAACCGGCGTTGACCGTCAGGTCCCGCACCAGCCCGGCGCCGTCGGTGTTGTCGCCCAGCAGACCGCCATCGGCCAGTTTGCTCAAGGTATTTACTGCACCCGCCCGCTGCGCCCGCGCCGTCAGGCTGTTGGCCAATCGATAGGCCTCTTCCTTGAACGGCACCGTCACATTGGCACCGCGACCTTCGAGGAAAAACGTCCGGGCACAGGTGGAAAAGTCGTCGAGTGGCGCCAGCAGCGTGTTGTAGTCCAGCTTTTGCGCGGTCTGCTCGGCGAACAGGCGATGGATCAACGGCGACTTGCTGTGGCCAATCGGGTTTCCGAATACGACATAACGGTCCATCAGGTTTCCTCGTTCAGGCGTCGGCCAACCAATCGCGGTCTTGCAGGAAGTACTCGGTCAGGCGCGCTTCTTCGCTGCCAGGCTCGGCCTTCCAGTCGTAACCCCAGCGCACTTGCGGTGGCAGCGACATCAAAATCGACTCGGTCCGCCCACCCGATTGCAGGCCGAACAACGTGCCACGGTCGTAGACCAGATTGAATTCAACGTAGCGGCCACGGCGGAACTCCTGGAACTCGCGCTGCTTGGCCGTGAACGCATCGTTCTTGCGGCGCTGCACGATCGGCAGATAAGCGTCGATATACGCATCGCCGATGGCGCGCATGAAGGCGAAGCTGGTGTCGAAGTCCCACTCGTTCAGGTCGTCGAAAAACAGCCCGCCGATGCCGCGCGGCTCGTGGCGATGCTTGATGTGGAAGTAGCTGTCGCACCAGGCCTTGTAACGCGGGTAAACGTCCGGGCCGAACGGCGCACAGGCCTGCTCGGCGACGCGGTGCCAGTGGATGCAGTCTTCTTCGTTGCCGTAATACGGGGTCAGGTCGAAGCCGCCACCGAACCACCAGACCGGTTCTTCACCTTCTTTTTCAGCGATGAAAAAACGTACGTTGGCGTGGGAAGTCGGCACGTGGGGGTTGTGCGGGTGAATCACCAGCGACACGCCCAGGGCTTCAAAGCCACGGCCCGCCAGTTCCGGTCGATGAGCGCTGGCAGACGGTGGAAGACCGCTGCCGAAGACATGGGAAAAGTTGACGCCGCCCTTTTCAATCACCGCGCCGTTTTCGATCACGCGGGTGCGACCGCCACCGCCGGCAGGCCGGGTCCAGGCGTCTTCGACGAATTGCGTGCCGCCGTCTTCGGCTTCCAGGGCAGCGCAAATGCGCGCTTGCAGGTCGAGCAGGTAGGCTTTTACGGCCTCGGTGCGGGTCGTCATGTCATCACCTTGAATCGGGCAAAACTACGCGGTGCTCCATTGGAGCTCAGCCTGCGCAAATGGGTCCGTAGCATAACATCGCAAGTTACTCCTTCGCAGTTGACGAAGATCAAGCTTAGGAGTCCGATAGGGAGCTTGGTAAAACGACCTATGGAGAGTTCAGATGGCAAAGCGTATCCAGTTCCGCGCCCATGGCGGCCCCGAAGTACTCGAGTATGTGGATTACCAACCCGCCGAGCCAGGCTCCAAGGAAGTGCGCGTGACCAACAAGGCCATCGGCCTGAATTTTATCGACACCTATTACCGCAGCGGTCTGTATCCACCGCCATCCCTGCCATCGGGAGTCGGCTCTGAAGGCGCGGGCGTGGTTGAGGCGGTGGGCAGCGAAGTGACCCGCTTCAAGATCGGTGATCGTGTGGCCTATGGCAGCGGCCCTCTGGGCGCCTACAGCGAAGTTCACGTCTTGCCCGAGGCCAATCTGGTGAAACTGCCGGATGCCATCAGTTTCGAACAGGCCGCCGGGGTGATGCTCAAGGGCCTGACCGTGCAGTACCTGCTGCGTCAGACTTATGAACTCAAGGGTGGCGAAACCATCCTGTTCCACGCCGCGGCCGGTGGTGTCGGTTCACTGGCTTGCCAATGGGCCAGGGCCTTGGGCGTGAAGCTGATCGGCACGGTCAGCTCGGCAGAGAAAGCTGCACTGGCCAAGGCCAACGGTGCCTGGGCGACCATCGACTACAGCCATGAAAACGTCGCCCAACGCGTGCTGGAATTGACTGACGGCAAAAAAGTCCCGGTGGTGTACGACGGCGTCGGCAAGGACACCTGGCTGACTTCACTCGACTGCGCCGCGCCGCGTGGGCTGGTGGTGAGTTTCGGCAATGCGTCCGGCGCGGTCGACGGCGTGAACCTGGGAATCCTGGCGGGCAAAGGCTCGCTGTACGTGACCCGGCCAACCCTCGGCTCTTATGCGAACAACGCCGAAAACCTGCAACGCATGGCCGACGAACTGTTCGAGATGATCATCAGCGGCAAGCTGACCGTGAACATCAGCCAGCGTTATCCACTGGCTGAAGCGGCGAAGGCGCAGACCGAGTTGTCGGCGCGGCGCACGACAGGCTCGGTGGTGTTGTTGCCGTAACCTGTGGCGAGGGGGCTTGCCCCCGCTGGATGGCGAAGCCATCCAAAAATCAGCAACCACGGTGTATCAG
This sequence comes from Pseudomonas sp. GL-R-19, assembly GCF_019956375.1. Lineage (NCBI taxonomy): Bacteria > Pseudomonadati > Pseudomonadota > Gammaproteobacteria > Pseudomonadales > Pseudomonadaceae > Pseudomonas > Pseudomonas sp. GL-R-19. The sequence goes on from NZ_JAHBDJ010000018.1 coordinate 80,200, forward strand.
GCACACCGCGTTCATTGGTTTTACGATTGCTTCGCAATCGAACGGGGGCAAGCCCCCTCGCCACAGGTCACCTCGGTCTCAATCGGGGCGCACTACCTTGCCGGTCGCCAGATCGCGAATCACGCTCGGGTTCTTGCGCCCGCCCAGATTGCCACCCAGCACCAGATCCACCTGGCCACGGAAATACTGTTCGACGCGAATCCGCGTACGTGCCGCCGGGCGCCCCTGCGGGTTGGCCGACGTCGACACCAGCGGCCCGACCAGTGCGCACAAATCCCGCACCAGCGGGTGATCGCTGACCCGCAGCGCCACGGTTTCATGCACCCCGGTAATCCACTCCGGCAGCAGGTTCTGGTGCGGCACCAGCCAGGTGTTCGGTCCCGGCCAGGTACTGGCCATGCGGTCCATCCACAATTCGGGGAAGTCCTCGAAGAGGAAATCGAACTGACGGATATTGTCGGCGACCAGAATCAGCCCCTTGTCCACAGACCGGCCCTTGATCAGCAGCAAACGCTCCACCGCTTCCTCGTCCCACGGGTCGCAACCCAGGCCCCAGACTGCTTCGGTTGGGTAGGCAATCACCGCCCCGGCGCGAATTGCTTGCGCGGCTTGTTGCACACGCCAACTGTTGACCATGAAAATCACTCCAGAATAAGGCTCTGCGCAGTTTACCGATCTTGTTTATAAAACCTAGCTCACCCGCGCAAACCAGCGTCCGCTTTCGCACACGGCGCTGCCATCCATTTCCAGTTCCGTCAACGCAGCCAGCACTTTCGGCAAGGCCCAGCCGCTTGCGTCGGCCAGCGCTTCACTGGTGAGAGGCGCGGCATGCAGCAGCTTCAGCAGTGGGTGAGTCGTCGCAGGGGTGCAGGTTGGCGTGGATAACGACAGCCGTTGCCAGCCGCGCAAGGCTTCGAGGATATGCTCGATGGTCTCCACCAGCACCGCACCGTCACGGATCAACTGGTGACAGCCTCGGGCGCCGGGGTGATGGATCGACCCGGGCATCGCAAACACCTCGCGCCCCTGTTCCGCCGCCAGCCTCGCGGTGATCAGTGAACCGCTGGCGACACTGGCTTCGACCACCAGCACCCCGAGTGACAAACCACTGATGATCCGGTTGCGTCGAGGGAAGTTGCCGGCGTTGGGGCCGGCATCCAGCGGGAACTCCGAAAGCACTGCGCTGCCCGAAGCGACCATGGCGTCTGCCAGGCGTCTATTTCGCTGTGGATAAAACTTCTCGAGCCCCGTACCGAGCACACCGACCGTTTGCCCGCCGACGTCGAGAGCGGCCTGGTGCGCGGCGGCGTCAATGCCCAGTGCCAGGCCGCTGGTAATGACAAAACCGGCACCGGCCAGGCTGCGGGAAAACGCTGCAGCGGTGTCCATCCCCGGCCGGGACGCGCGCCGGCTGCCCACCATCGCCAGTTGTGGTTTTTCCAGAATGCCTGGATTGCCCGCGACAAATAACAGTGGTGGTGCATCGCTGATTTGTGCCAGCAGTGCCGGGTAGTCCGGCTGGTCCCACATCAGTAAATGCTGGGCCGGGTGCTCTAACCAAGCCAATGCGTGGCTGGCGCCGTCACGAATCTCAGTGCTTCGTCTGGCCTCAGAGCAGGCCAGTGGCAAACCCAGCGAACGCCAGGCACTGGCCGGTGCGCTGATGGCTTTGGATGCCGAGCCGAAGGCTTCGAGCAATTTCTTGAAACGCGCAGGACCGAGTTCCGGCAAACGATGCAGACGTAATCGAGCTTCCAGTTCCGCGGGGGAAACCGGTGTAACAGTAGGCAGCGACATGGATCATCCTTGATCGTAATAAGCACCCGTACAAACGGGAATAAGCTGTGGATAACTCTGTTGGTAACTTGTGAGGCATGCTTACGGATTTCGCACCTTGTCCATCACCGATAGCGAGCGCGTAGCGCTAAGCACCAGCCCATAACTGAGTTTGTCGTAGGTACGGAAAACCATCAGCAGACCAGCGCGCTCATCGGGAATTTTCAACGGCTGGCCGGTGATCCGGTCGCGCACGGTTTCGCCGGTCTTCATCACCGCAAGCAGATTGCCTTCGGCCAGGCCGTCGCGCTGCCCCTTGTTCAGCGTAACCACGTCCAACTCGCCGATCTGCGTGACCCCACGCGGCACATCGATGATCAAACCATTGATTTCGTGGCTCGGTGCATTGGGCGTGAAGGTCGAGTTGATCGCGTGCTCTTCACCGCTGAACAAGCGATCGCCGATACGCACTTCCTGGGTCGTGCGTTGCAAGGCCAGGGTGGCGACGTCTCCTTCGATGGCGACGACCTCACCACCGCCGATGTCGTCAGCGTTGATCCCCAGAATTTCCTTGCTCTGCGGATCGGTGTAGACCTTGCCCTGGCGGAAGATGCCGTACGCCGGTTGCGCCAGATCGAAATGGCCGCGGGCAAAGATGCGGTCACCCGCGCCGCTGAGTACGCGCTCCGCATCGCCGGCGACGATGTAGGGCGCCTTGTCGAAATCCTCGGCCTTGTCGACGATGCGGTTGCTCAGCAGAAAGCTGTTGATCGATTTCAGCGCAATGCCGGGGATAGCCTCGCTCGCCGGGCTGCTGCGCACCTGAGGCGAGAGCTTGATGGTGGGAATGTCTTCCCGAAGTTGCGCTTGCCCATGCGCCCAACCTGCCGAGACCAGGAGCAGCAGGGCGAGTAGTGATTTCCTCATGCGGTGAATCCCTTTATTATGTACGTTCGCGTGAAACGCCAGAGCCCGCAATGGCTCGCTCCCGGCTTGCTTGTCAAAACTTGCTTGTCAACAGAAGGGAGCTACGTTTTACAACGGTAGCCGGCATCTTCGGACCGCCAGGCCATCGACCTGACCTTACTTCACACGTGCAATCATCAAGCTTATGGCCATTTTGAACATCCTCGAATTCCCTGATCCGCGCCTGCGCACTATCGCCAAGCCAGTGGCCGTAGTGGACGCCGAAGTGCGTCAGTTGGTCGACGACATGTTTGAAACAATGTATGAAGCGCCTGGCATCGGCCTCGCCGCTACCCAGGTCAACGTGCACAAACGTATCGTCGTGATGGACCTCTCAGAAGACCGCACCGAACCGCGAGTGTTCATCAACCCCGAGTTCGAACCGTTGACCGACGAGATGGGCCAGTATCAGGAAGGCTGCCTGTCGGTGCCGGGTTTCTACGAAAACGTCGATCGCCCGCAACGGGTCAAGGTCAAGGCGCTGGACCGCGACGGCCAGCCTTACGAACTGATCGCCGAAGATTTGCTCGCCGTGTGCATCCAGCACGAATGCGACCACCTCAACGGAAAATTGTTCGTTGATTACCTGTCCACGCTCAAACGCGACCGCATCAAGAAGAAACTGGAAAAGCTCCATCGCCAGAACGCCTGATGCCCATCTTCAAAGGCTTGCTGCGGCAAGCCTTTTTCTTTTCAAGAGACGTCACCCATGACTGAGCCACTGCGCATTGTCTTTGCCGGCACCCCGGAATTCGCCGCCGAACACCTCAAGGCCCTGCTCGACAGCCCTTACGAGATCGTCGCGGTCTACACCCAACCGGATCGTCCGGCCGGTCGCGGGCAAAAACTGATGCCGAGCCCGGTCAAGCAGCTTGCTCTAGAGAACAACATCCCGGTGCTGCAGCCGCCCACCTTGCGCAACGAAGACGCGCAAGCGGAACTGGCCGCGTTGAAGCCGGACTTGATGGTGGTGGTCGCCTACGGCCTGATCCTGCCGCAAGTGGTGCTGGATATTCCGCGCCTGGGTTGCATCAACAGCCACGCCTCGCTGCTGCCGCGCTGGCGTGGTGCGGCGCCGATCCAGCGCGCCGTGGAAGCGGGCGATGCGCAAAGTGGCGTGACCGTGATGCGCATGGAAGCCGGCCTCGACACCGGGCCGATGCTGCTCAAGGTCACCACCCCGATCAGCGCCGAAGACACCGGCGGCAGCCTGCACGATCGGCTGGCCGAAATGGGCCCTCCGGCCGTGGTCCAGGCGATTGCCGGCCTCGCCGCCGGAACCCTGGAGGGCGAAGTGCAGGACGACAGCCTGGCGACCTACGCGCACAAATTGAACAAGGACGAAGCACGCATCGACTGGACCCGCCCGGCGGTTGAGCTCGAGCGTCTGGTCCGCGCCTTCAACCCGTGGCCGATCACCCACAGCACCTTGAACGACGAAGCCCTGAAAGTGCTGGCCGCGAACCTGGCCGAAGGCAAAGGCACCCCGGGTGAAATCCTCGGCGCCGGCAAGGACGGCCTGATCGTCGCCTGCGGCGAACAGGCCCTGTGCCTGACCCGCCTGCAATTGCCCGGCGGCAAGGCGCTGAACTTCAGCGACCTGTTCAACAGCCGCCGTGAAAAATTCGCCATCGGCACTGTCCTCGGTCAAGCGGCGGATGCTCAATGAACCCGCGTCTGGCCGCCGCCAAGGCACTCGCCGCTGTCCTGAACGGAAAGGCATCGCTCAACAGTTCGCTGCCAACGCAACTGGACAAGGTCGAGGACCGTGATCGCGGCTTCACCCAGGACCTGGCGTTCGGCACCGCGCGCTGGCAGCCACGCTTGTCGGCGCTGGCGGCCAAGCTGCTGCAGAAACCTTTCAAGGCCGCCGATGCCGATGTCGAGGCGCTGTTGCTGGTCGGCCTCTATCAGCTGCTCTACACCCGCGTTCCGGCCCATGCCGCCATTGGTGAGACCGTCGGTTGCGCCGACAAGCTGAAAAAACCTTGGGCAAAGGGTTTGCTCAACGCTGTGCTGCGCAATGCTCAGCGCGACAGCGAAACGATTTTCGCCGAGCTGGAGCGTGATCCGGTGGTGCGCACCGCTCACCCGCGCTGGCTGCAGAAATCCCTGAAGGCGTTCTGGCCGGAGCAATGGGAAGCCATCTGCGCCGCCAACAACGCGCATCCGCCGATGATCCTGCGGGTCAACCGTCGCCATCACAGTCGCGATACCTACCTCGGTTTGCTGACAGATGCTGGTATCTCCGCCATGCCGTGTGTCTACAGCCGCGACGGCATCGTGCTCGAAGCCGCCGCCGATGTGCGCAGCCTGCCGGGTTTCGCCGAAGGCTGGATCAGCGTGCAGGACGAAGCCGCCCAACTGGCCGCCGATCTGCTCGACCTGGCCCCCGGTCAACGGGTGTTGGACGCCTGCTGTGCACCGGGCGGCAAGACCTGCCATATTCTCGAAGCCGAGCCAAAACTGGCCGGCGTCGTGGCGGTAGACCTGGAGGCCAAGCGCCTGGTGCGGGTGCGGGAAAACCTCGAACGCCTGAAACTGAGCGCCGAACTGATTGCCGCCGACGGTCGCGACACTCAGGTGTGGTGGGACGGCAAGCCGTTCCAGCGCATCCTGCTGGACGCGCCATGCTCGGCCACCGGCGTGATCCGTCGTCACCCGGACATCAAGCTGACCCGCCAACCCGACGACATCGCCGCGCTGGCGCTGCTGCAGGGCGAGTTGCTCGACGCCATGTGGAACACGCTGGAGGTGGGCGGCATCCTGCTGTACGCCACCTGTTCCACGCTGCCGACCGAAAACACCGAAGTCATCGAAGCCTTCCTCGCCCGCACGCCGGGCGCCCGCGAACTGGACCTCGCCACGGCGGCCGGCATCAAGCAGCCCCATGGTCGCCAGTTGCTGGCCCAGGAAGGCGGCCACGACGGTTTCTACTACGCCAAGCTGATCAAGATCGCCGCCGCTCGCGGTTAAATGGATTCAATGGAGTGACTGGATGAAAATCATCATCCTCGGCGCAGGGCAGGTCGGCGGTTCGCTGGCGGAACACCTGGCCAGCGAAGCCAACGATATTACTGTGGTCGACACCGATGGCGAACGCCTGCGCGACCTTGGCGACCGCCTGGACATCCGCACCGTTCAAGGTCGCGGTTCGTTCCCGACGGTGTTGCGCCAGGCTGGAGCCGATGACGCCGACATGCTGGTCGCCGTGACCAACAGCGATGAAACCAACATGGTCGCCTGCCAGGTCGCCCACACCCTGTTCCACACCCCGACCAAAATCGCCCGGGTTCGCGAAGCCGCCTACCTGACCCGCGAAGAGCAGTTGTTCCAGAACGAAGCGATTCCGGTGGACGTACTGATCAGCCCGGAACAAGTGGTTACCAACTACATCAAGCGCCTGATCCAGCATCCGGGCGCCTTGCAGGTGATCGATTTCGCCGAAGGCAAGGCACAACTGGTGGCGGTGCGGGCGTACTACGGCGGGCCACTGGTGGGTCAGCAACTTCGGCAGTTGCGCGAGCACATGCCGAACGTTGAAACCCGTGTCGCGGCGATTTTCCGTCGCGACCGACCGATCCTGCCCCAGGGCGACACGGTGATCGAGGCCGACGACGAAGTATTTTTCATTGCCGCCAAAGCGAACATTCGCGCGGTCATGAGCGAAATGCGCCGTCTCGACGAGACCTATAAACGCATCGTCATCGCCGGTGGCGGGCAAATCGGCGAGCGTTTGGCCGAGGCCATCGAAAGCCGTTATCAGGTAAAGATCATCGAGATGAATCCGGCCCGTTGCCGTCATCTCTCGGACCACCTCGACAGCACCGTGGTGCTGCAGGGCAGCGCCTCGGACCGCGACCTGCTGCTGGAGGAGAACATCGCCGACGCGGATCTGTTCCTCGCCCTGACCAACGACGACGAAGCCAACATCATGTCGTCTCTACTTGCCAAGCGCCTGGGTGCGAAGAAGGTGATGACCATCATCAACAACCCGGCCTATGTCGATCTGATCCAGGGTGGCGACATCGACATCGCCATCAGCCCTCAACTCGCCACCATCGGCACCTTGCTGGCTCACGTGCGCCGGGGCGACATCGTCAGCGTGCACTCACTGCGCCGGGGCGCGGCGGAGGCCATCGAGGCGATTGCCCATGGCGATGCGAAATCGAGCAAGGTGATCGGAAAGGCCATCGAGAACATCGGCCTGCCGCCGGGTACCACCATCGGTGCGATCATTCGCGACGAAGAAGTGATCATTGCCCATGACGACACCGTGATCGAAACGGGCGACCATGTAATTTTGTTCCTTGTGGATAAAAAGCATATTCGCGATGTGGAAAAGCTGTTCCATGTGGGGTTGAGCTTCTTCTGATCCTTTAGGCCGCCTTCGCTGGCAAGCCAGCGAAGGCGATTTCGAAAACGACAACCATTCGGAAACTCCCCCATGATCGAATCCCTGGAAAAAATGCTCGCCAAAGGTGTGGATAACGCTTTGCTACGCTTCGGCTTGGGCAAGGGCTATCTGGATCTGGGGGAGAACGCCAAGGCAGTGGAGCATTTTCAACGTTGCGTCGAATTCGATCCGAAGTATTCGGCGGCGTGGAAACTACTGGGCAAGGCCCACCTGGCGCTGTCGGACTTTGCGGCCGCGCGCCAAGCCTGGGAGCAAGGCCTGGAAGCTGCTCGTGGCCATGGTGACAAACAGGCCGAAAAGGAAATGACGGTGTTCCTGAAGAAGCTCGAGCGTCAGGCGCACTGATCAGAGATAACGCAGCCTGTGGGAAGCCCTTGTAGGAGCTGCCGAAGGCTGCGATCTTTTGATTTTTATCAAAGCAAGATCAAAAGATCGCAGCCTGCGGCAGCTCCTATGGGGTTATCCACAGCGTCAATACCAGCGAGCTTCACCTGGCGGACGCTTCTTGAAGCGCTTCATGCTCCACATGTACTGGCTCGGGTACGCCCGCACATAGCGCTCGACCACCTGGCTCATGGCCGCGCACGAGGTCTCGGTATCGGTGCTATACATGGCTTCGGGCGCGGCTTCCAGGATTACCTTGTATCCTGAACCGTCCGGCAGCCGCAGGGCGTGCAGGAATACGCCGACCGCTTTGCCGCCAGCGAGCATGTTCGGCACGAACTTGCTGGTCAGCGCCTGAGTGGCGAAGAACGGCACGAAGATCCCGGCGGATTCGGCCGGTTCCGGGTCAGCGGGAATGCCCACTGCACCACCTTTGCGCACTTCCTTGATGACACTGAGGATGCCTTCCTTGGTGGAAGCAGCGACCTTGTTACCCAGTTGCACCCGCTGCTTTTGCAGCAATTCATCCACCGCCTTCAATTTGGGCGGACGGTAAAAAATGATCGGTTTGCACTGGCTGCAATAGAAGTGGTTGAGCACTTCCCAGTTGCCCAGGTGGCTGGTGATGCCGACCACGCCTTTGCCGGAGGCGAGGGCGTCCTTCAATATGTCGAGGCCCTCGACCTCGCGCACCAGGTCAATGGAGCGCTGGGCCGGCCAGATCCAGGCGCAGGCGCTCTCTGTCAGGGACTTGCCGATGTCCTTCAGGCTCTGGCCCACCAGGCGTTCACGCTCGGCAGGGTCCATGTCCGGAAAGCACTTGGACAGATTGATCCGTACCACGTCGCGGGAACGGTTCGGGGTTTTCCACATGACCCAGCCAATCGCCGAGCCCACGGCCTGCACGGCCCGCCACGGAAGCAGGGCAAACAGCCGCAGAGCGCCTACCAGCAAGGCGCCTTTCAACTTATCCACAGGTCACTCCTGATCTTGTGCTGTGCGCGAGGCGGCCATTCTAACCGCCGTTCGCCAGTTGCGCGTAGCGGTCGCAATCACGAGTGTGATCCATGACCATGCCCGAGGCCTGCATCAGCGCGTAGCAAATAGTCGGCCCGACGAAGGTGAAACCGGCTTTTTTCAAGCCCTTGCTCATTTCCACGGCGGTCGGCGTCACGGCCGGGACTTCGCTGCGATCCTCGAAATGATTGATCACAGGCATGCCACCGACGAACGACCAGAGAAATTCCACCGGGTCCTCCAGCGCCAGCCAGGCCTGGGCATTGCGCCGGGCCGCGTTGAGCTTGAGGCGGTTGCGGATGATGCCCGGATCGAGCATCAACTCGTCGATTTCGGCATCGCTCATCTGCGCTACGCGCTGCACGTCAAAGCCGAACATCACCTGACGATAATGCTCGCGTTTGCGCAGCACGGTGATCCAGGAGAGGCCGGCCTGGAACCCTTCGAGCAAAAGCAACTCGAACAATCCCTGCGCATCGCGTAGCGGCGTGCCCCACTCCTGATCGTGATATGCCATGTACAGCGGATCTTCGGAACACCAAAAGCAGCGTGGCATAAGGCTCCAGGGGGCGTGCGCAGCCATGAATCGGGTATACTCCCGCTCTTTAAATCGCAGCCCAAGAAACAGGTGAATTTCGTGAGCCAGCCTACGCCAGCCGTGCGTACCTTCCAAGACTTGATCCTCGCCCTCCAGCAATACTGGGCCGAGCAAGGTTGTGTGGTACTTCAGCCCTACGATATGGAAGTAGGCGCCGGCACTTTCCACACTGCTACATTCCTGCGCGCCATCGGCCCGGAAACCTGGAACGCCGCCTACGTGCAGCCAAGCCGCCGTCCGACTGACGGCCGCTACGGCGAAAACCCGAACCGTCTGCAGCACTACTACCAGTTCCAGGTCGTCCTGAAGCCGAACCCGGACAACTTCCAGGAACTGTACCTGGGCTCCCTCAAGCACGTCGGTCTGGACCCGCTGGTCCACGACATCCGCTTCGTCGAAGACAACTGGGAATCGCCGACCCTCGGGGCCTGGGGTCTGGGCTGGGAAGTCTGGCTCAACGGCATGGAAGTAACCCAGTTCACCTACTTCCAGCAAGCGGGCGGCATCGAGTGCTACCCGGTGACCGGCGAAATCACTTACGGTCTCGAGCGTCTGGCCATGTACCTGCAAGGCGTGGACTCGGTCTACGACCTGGTCTGGGCTGACGGCCCGTTCGGCAAAGTGACCTACGGCGACGTGTTCCACCAGAACGAAGTGGAACAGTCGACCTACAACTTCGAACACGCCAACGTCGACAAGCTGTTCGAACTGTTCGATTTCTACGAAAGCGAAGCCAAGCGCCTGATCGAACTCGACCAGCCGCTGCCGTTGCCGAGCTACGAAATGGTGTTGAAGGCCTCCCATACCTTCAACCTGCTGGATGCGCGCCGGGCAATTTCCGTGACTGCGCGTCAGCAATACATCCTGCGTGTACGCACCCTGGCGCGTTCCGTTGCGCAAGCCTACCTGCTGGCTCGCGCCAAGCTGGGCTTCCCGATGGCGACCCCGGACCTGCGTGATGAAGTACTGGCCAAGCTGGAGGCTGCACAATGAGTGCTCTGGATTTTCTGGTTGAACTGGGCACTGAAGAACTGCCACCCAAAGCCCTGAACACCCTGGCCGAGGCGTTCCTCGCCGGTATCGACAAGGGCCTGCAAGCTGCCGGCCTGAACTACGAGACCAAAACCGTTTATGCCGCGCCGCGCCGCCTGGCTGTGCTGATCACCTCGCTGGCCACCCAGCAGCCGGATCGCAGCATCAACCTCGACGGCCCGCCACGTCAGGCCGCGTTCGATGCCGAAGGCAACCCGACCCAGGCGGCACTGGGCTTCGCCAAGAAGTGCGGCGTCGACCTGAGCGAAATCGATCAGAGCGGCCCGAAACTGCGCTACAGCCAGAGCATTGCCGGCAAGGCGACCGCGAGCCTGCTGCCGACCATCGTCGAAGACTCCCTGAACGACCTGCCGATCCCGAAACGCATGCGTTGGGGCGCGCGCAAGGAAGAGTTCGTTCGTCCGACCCAATGGCTGGTGATGCTGCTCGGTGACCAGGTCATCGACTGCACCATCCTCGCCCAGAAGGCCGGCCGTGACTCCCGTGGTCACCGCTTCCATCACCCGGAAAGCGTGCGCATCGGTTCGCCATCCAGCTACCTGGCCGACCTGCGTGCCGCCTACGTGCTGGCTGACGCCAACGAGCGTCGCGAGATCATCAGCAAGCGCACCGAAGAGCTGGCCACCCGTCAGGAAGGCACGGCAATCGTTCCGCCAGCCCTGCTCGATGAAGTGACCGCGCTGGTCGAATGGCCGGTGCCGCTGGTGTGCTCGTTCGAGGAACGCTTCCTCGACGTGCCACAAGAAGCACTGATCACCACCATGCAGGACAACCAGAAGTACTTCTGCCTGCTGGACGCCGACGGCAAGTTGCTGCCACGTTTCATTACCGTGGCCAACATCGAAAGCAAAGACCCGCAGCAGATCATCGCCGGTAACGAGAAGGTGGTTCGCCCACGCCTGACCGACGCCGAGTTCTTCTTCAAGCAAGACAAGAAGCAGAAACTCGAAGACTTCAACCAGCGCCTGCAAAACGTGGTGTTCCAGGAAAAACTCGGCAGCGTCTACGACAAGGCCGAGCGCGTTTCCAGACTCGCCGCCTACATCGCCGCGCGCATTGGCGGCGACGCTTCGTGGGCTGCTCGTGCGGGCCTGCTGTCGAAGTGCGACCTGTCGACCGAAATGGTCGGCGAGTTCCCGGAGATGCAAGGTGTCGCCGGTTACTACTACGCCCTCAACGATGGCGAGCCGGAAGATGTCGCACTGGCGCTGAACGAGCAGTACATGCCGCGCGGTGCCGGCGCTGAACTGCCGAGCACCCTGACCGGTGCGGCCGTGGCCATTGCCGACAAGCTCGACACCCTCGTGGGTATCTTCGGTATCGGCATGCTGCCGACCGGCAGCAAAGACCCGTACGCCCTGCGCCGTGCCGCACTGGGCGTGTTGCGTATCCTGATCGAGAAGCAACTGGACCTGGACCTGAACGACGCCGTGGCCTTCGCCGTGAATGCATTCGGGACCAAGGTCAAGGCTGCCGGCCTGAACGAATCGGTGCTGGAGTTCATCTTCGACCGCCTGCGTGCCCGTTACGAAGACGAAGGCGTCGATGTTGCGACCTACCTGTCGGTGCGTGCCTTGAAGCCAGGCTCGGCCCTGGACTTCGATCAGCGCGTGCAAGCGGTAGAGGCCTTCCGCAAATTGCCGGAAGCCGCTGCCCTGGCCGCGGTGAACAAGCGAGTGTCGAACCTGCTGAGCAAGGTCGAAGGCTCGGTGCCTACCGTCGTGGAAGCCAAGTACTTCGACAATGCCAACGAGTTCTCCCTGTACTCGGCGATCCAGCAGGCTGACCAGGCTGTACAGCCAATGGCCGCCTCGCGTCAGTACAGCGAATCCCTGGCACGCCTGGCTGCACTGCGTGAGCCCGTGGATGCGTTCTTCGAAGCTGTGATGGTCAACGCAGAGGACGCAAAAGTCCGCGCCAACCGTTATGCGTTGCTGGCGCGGCTGCGTGGGTTGTTCCTCGGCGTCGCCGACATTTCGCTGCTGGGTTGAGGGACTGCTGTTGAAACTGCTGATTCTCGATCGGGACGGAGTGATCAATTACGACTCCGACGCTTACATCAAGTCGGTGGAGGAGTGGATTCCGCTCCCCGGATCGATCGAGGCCATCGCGCAGTTGAGCAAGGTCGGCTGGACGGTAGCGGTCGCTACCAACCAGTCGGGCATCGCTCGCGGTTATTACGACCTCGCCACCCTGGATGCCATGCACGAGCGCTTGCGCGCGCTGGTGGCGGAGCAGGGCGGTGAAGTCGGCCTGATCGTCTATTGCCCCCACGGGCCGGACGAAGGCTGCGATTGCCGCAAGCCGAAACCCGGGATGTTGAAAACCATCGCCGCTCATTACAACGTGTCGCTGACCAATCTCTGGTTCGTCGGCGACAGCCTTGGTGACCTGGAAGCCGCCAAAGCCGTCGATTCACAGCCAGTTTTGGTAAAGACCGGGAAAGGCGAAAAGACTCAGGGCTTGCCCCTTCCGGCAGGCACATTGATTTTTGACGATCTTGCGGCGATTGCCGCAGAACTTATTCACAAATGCCCTTGAGTAAGTGTGCGCTTCGATTGGTCCTGACCAGGGATGAAAGGGAAGTGCGCTTTATATAGGACGGGCAATTCCCGCAACGGTAAACGTCACCATGTCGATATTGCAGGCCATCAGAACCTTCCTCTTTTACCTGCTGCTGGGCACCAGTTCCTTGCTGTGGTGCAGCCTGAGTTTTTTCATCGCGCCGTTTCTGCCATTCAAGGCACGCTACCGCTTTATCAACGTGTACTGGTGCCGCTGCGCCTTGTGGCTGAGCAAAGTGTTTCTGGGTATCCGCTACGAAGTGAAGGGTGCCGAGAACGTACCTGAAAGGCCTTGTGTCATTCAGTCGAACCACCAGAGCACGTGGGAGACGTTCTTTCTCTCTGCCTACTTTTCACCGCTGAGCCAGGTGCTCAAACGCGAATTGCTCTATGTGCCGTTCTTTGGCTGGGCCATGGCCATGCTGCGACCGATCGCCATCGATCGCGACAACCCGAAAGCCGCACTCAAGCATGTCGCAAAGAAGGGCGATGAACTGCTCAAGGACAATGTCTGGGTGCTGATCTTCCCTGAAGGCACGCGCGTTCCTTTCGGCACCGTCGGAAAGTTCTCGCGCGGTGGCAGCGCCTTGGCGGTCAACGCCGAATTGCCCGTGCTGCCGATTGCGCACAACGCAGGCAAGTTCTGGCCGAAAACCGGTTGGGCGAAGAAGCAGGGCGTCATCACTGTGATCATTGGCGAACCGATGTATGCCGCAGGCACAGGACCGCGAGCCATTGCTGAATTGAACGACCGGGTCCAGGCGTGGAACGAGCAGATGCAACGGGAAATGGGCTCGCTGCCACCGGCTCCGCAAGCGCCGGTTTCAAACGATCAGGTGGCTGTCTGAGATTCTGTGGATAACCTGTGTACCGTTTCATTGAAAAACGTCGTTTCTTGTACGTAACTTTATGATTTGTTTACATATTTTTTTGAATGATAAAAACCATAAAAACGTGCATAAGTTTTTTTCGGACGTAAAAAAGCCGGCTGATATAGCCGGTTTTTTTATGCCCGGAACAATTGCTAAGAGTTGCTCCGGCGAGCGAGTAAAACGCTGTCTAGTCCTGAAATAGGTTTACACCTGTTTCAGCCTCAAAACGCCCGATGCACCGCATCGGGCGTTTTGTATTTCAGCGACAGATGAGGCCGCTCGTTGTTATAGATCTGCACCGACTCGTCCAC
>NZ_JAHBDJ010000019.1:0-93849 GCF_019956375.1 Pseudomonas sp. GL-R-19
GAGGGCGGGTTTCAGTCGGTGTTGGGGGCGGTGATAGCGGCGTCCCTGATCGGGTTGCTGATAACCCCGGTGTTCTCGCGTATCACCAGGTTCTTCCCGCCGCTGGTGACCGGCATCGTGATTACCACCATCGGCCTGACGCTGATGCCGGTGGCCGCGCGCTGGGCCATGGGCGGCAACAGCCACGCACCGGAATTCGGCAGCATGGCGAACATCGGCCTGGCGGCGGTAACGCTGGTGCTGGTGCTGCTGCTGAGCAAAATCGGCAGTGCGACCATTTCCCGCCTGTCGATTCTGCTGGCCATGGTGATCGGCACGATCATCGCGGTGTTCCTCGGCATGGCGGATTTCTCGTCCGTGACCCAGGGCCCGATGTTCGGCTTCCCGACGCCGTTCCACTTCGGCATGCCGACCTTCCACTTCGCTGCGATCCTGTCGATGTGCATCGTGGTGATGGTGACGCTGGTGGAGACTTCGGCGGACATTCTGGCCGTCGGTGAGATCATCGGCACCAAGGTCGATTCCAAGCGCCTGGGCAACGGTCTGCGCGCCGACATGCTGTCGAGCATGTTCGCGCCGATTTTCGGTTCCTTCACCCAGAGCGCTTTTGCCCAGAACGTCGGCCTGGTGGCGGTCACCGGCATCAAGAGTCGTTACGTGGTGGCCACTGGCGGTCTGTTCCTGGTGATCCTCGGCCTGCTGCCCTTCATGGGCCGGGTTATCGCCGCCGTGCCGACCTCTGTACTCGGTGGCGCCGGCATCGTGCTGTTCGGTACCGTCGCAGCCAGCGGCATTCGGACGCTGTCCAAGGTCGACTATCGCAACAACGTGAACCTGATCATCGTCGCGACCTCCATTGGCTTCGGCATGATCCCGATCGCGGCGCCGAACTTCTACGATCACTTCCCGAGCTGGTTCGCGACCATTTTCCATTCGGGCATCAGTTCTTCGGCGATCATGGCTATCGTGCTGAACCTGACCTTCAACCATCTCACCGCCGGTAACTCTGACCAGCAATCGGTATTTGCGGCCGGCACCGAGCGGGTGCTGCATTATCAGGATCTGGCGGCGTTGCGCGAAGGGGATTACTTCAGCGACGGTAAGCTGCACGATTGCGACGGCAAGGAGATTCCGGTGCTGGAATCGGAACACGGCGTGGCAGAGCCGCGGGCGGTGCATTCGAAAAGCAGTGAGCATGTCTAAAGGCTGGTAGATCAAAAGATCGCAGCCTGCGGCAGCTCCTACCATGGAGCTTTCGCAGGCTGCGATATGGTCGATTTGTGACTATAAAACTAATCGGTCACAAGTTGTCAGTCTTCGATAGGGTGAGTAAGCTGTACTCATGAATCAGCCATCGATATCTCCATCTTCGCCCAGCCCCCGTGGCCCTGCCGATCACGACATTCGAGACCAGATTGTCGCGGCGGCCAATGAACATTTCAGTCAGTACGGCTACGGCAAAACCACGGTTTCCGACCTGGCCAAGGCCATCGGGTTTTCAAAGGCCTACATCTACAAATTTTTTGATTCCAAGCAGGCGATCGGTGAAGCCATCTGCGCAAATTGTCTGGCAGAAATCGTCGCGACTGTGGAGCAGGCTATCAATGTGGAAGGCCTGTCGCCGACGGAGCGCTTTCGACGCTTGGTCAAGACGGTGATCGCCACAGGTGTGAATCTGTTCTTCAACGATCGAAAACTCTATGACATTGCAGCGTTCGCGGCGTCGGAAAGCTGGCCCAGTACGCAGGCTTATGACGCACAGATCAAACGCTTCGTGTCGCAAATAGTGCGAGAAGGGCGAGAGATTGGTGAATTTGAACGCAAGACTCCGCTGGACGAGACAGTAGAAGCGATACATCTCGCGCTGCGACCATTCGTCAACCCTTTGCTGCTGCAGTACAACCTCGATTTCGTCGAGCAAGCGCCCACGCTCACCTCCAGCCTCATCTTGCGTAGCCTCATGCCTTGACCTTCGGCTAAACGGTCACGGCATACCCGCGTCAGCACCAGATTATCAAAACGGCTTCTCACTTTGCCCTTCTTCCCATCCGTCGAAGGGCATTTTATTTATCTGCTTTGTGACTATTGACTGAATTGGTCACATGAATAAATATGGGGATCCGTCGCTTCTACTGCTTCATCTCAGTGATACCCATAGAGTTCAAACAATGAAAACAATATTGCTCAAGAGCCCATTGGGCCTTGCTGTCGTGCTCGCTTCCTCAAACGTTTTTGCCAGCGGCTTCGCTCTCAATGAACAAAGCATCAGCGGGATGGGATCCGGGTTTGCCGGTCGCTCCTCCTCCGCTGAAGATGCGAGCACGGTCTTCGGTAATCCCGCGGGAATGTCTCGCTTGAAAAGAGAGCAGATCAGCGTGGGGGCGGCGACGCTTTTCGCCAAGTCCGACATAAGCCAGACCCGCAGTACCTTCGGCGGCCAGGAAGACGGCGACATGGTGCCAACCACCACGGTACCTATGGGTTACTACGTCAAACCTGTCGATGAGCATTGGGCGTTTGGTGTGGGTTTTTATGTACCTTTCGGTCTGATGACTGACTATGGCAGCGGTTATGCCGGGCGTTACTACGCCAACAAAAGCGAGGTAACGACTTTTACGTTCCAGCCCACCATCAGCTATGCCTTTAACGACAAGGTTTCGATCGGGTTCGGTCCGACCATCAACCGTATCAGCGGTGAGATTTCCGGGATGGTGCCCAACCCACTCAGTCCTGGTCGCAACGACGGAAAACTCAAAAGCACTGGCGACGACACGGCCCTCGGTTTCAACGCCGGTATCCTGGTGCAGGCTACAGACCGAACCCGTTTGGGCATGACCTACCATTCCAAAGTCAGTTATCAACTGGATGCCAAGACCAAGGTCACTGACGGCATCTTTAGCGTGTTGGGGGTCAGCGGCCGGAGTTATGACGCTTCGCTGGATGTGAATACACCAGAGTCAGTGGATTTCTCGGTGACTCATCAGCTTGATAACGACTGGACCCTCTACTTGGGGAGCACCTGGACTCGCTGGAGTCGCTTCAAGGAGCTGACCATCGAGAACACAGGTTTACCCCCTGCGTTGAGCGGCGCGCTGGGCACCATTACCGAAGAACAGAATTGGCACGATACCTGGGCACACGCTATCGGTACGGCGTATCAACTGAACAACCAATGGGTACTTCGCGCAGGTTTTTCGGTTGATCAGTCGCCCACCAACAACACCAACCGGGGACCACGCATTCCTACAGGCGACCGGAAGGTTGTCAGCTTCGGTGCTGGCTGGACTCCGGCGGACAACGTCACGATCGATGTTGCTTATTCCTACCTGTGGGAGGAGAGCGTGCAGGTCAACGAAACCTCGCCGACCAGAGGTGCATACAGTGCCAAATACAAGAACAGTGCGAGCGGGCTCGGTACTTCTGTCAGTTACCGTTTCTAGTTGAGTGCTGTTACACGATGACTGTCCGGTCGGGAGCACGCGTTGCCTTCTGACCTTTAGGAGCACATCTGCTACGTCACCTGATCAGCTCATCGTGTCGCAACAGGCTGGGCTTCAGGCGGTTGCCAGCCACCACCCAGTGACTTGAACGCCGCAACCGCTGCTCGTGCCGATTCCGTTCGTGCTTGGGCTCGGGCATCAGAAGCCTGCAGCAGCGTCTCGTCAGCGTGCAGGACATCGATCAGGCTGGCCGTGCCTTGCTCATAGGCAATGAACGACGATTGGCGAGCCTGTGTCAGCGACGCCTCTCCAGCGGTGAGAATGGTTGCTTGAGCTTCCCGATTCACCAGTGAGGACAACGCGTTCTCGACATCCTCGGTGGCACGCAGCACTGACTGACGGTAAGCAGCCAGGGTTTCGGCTTCCTGTCCCTTGGCCTGGTCGATTTGGGCGTTTATGCGACCGAAGTCGAAGAGTCTCCAGCGCAGTCCCAATACGCCCGCCGACTGGCTGGCGCCGCCGGTAAAAAGGTTGCCTGCGGATACGGCCGTGGCACTGCCCAGCAATGCGCTAAGGGAGAATTTCGGGTAGTACTCGGCAATCGCCTCGCCGATGCGTGCGTTTGAGGCTGCAAGACGGCGCTCAGCCACAATGAGATCCGGCCTGCGGCGCAGCAAATCGGCCGGCGTTCCCATCGCCCTTATCTGCGGCGCTACAGGAATGCTCCCCGCACTTGCCAGTTGCGTGCGGTGAGTGCCTGGCGGTGTGCCGAGCATGACATCCAGCGCATTCATGGCAGCATCCAGACCGGTCTGCAGGACCGGCACTGTCGCTTGGACCTGCGATAGCTCCCCCTCGGTCTGGCGAACCTGATAATTGGCGGCGAGCC
The DNA here is from genome assembly GCF_019956375.1 of Pseudomonas sp. GL-R-19. Classification (NCBI taxonomy): domain Bacteria; kingdom Pseudomonadati; phylum Pseudomonadota; class Gammaproteobacteria; order Pseudomonadales; family Pseudomonadaceae; genus Pseudomonas; species Pseudomonas sp. GL-R-19. Next base: position 4,330 of record NZ_JAHBDJ010000019.1, read on the forward strand.
CCTTGCTGTAGAGCAATTGGACTTTCTCTAACAAATCCTGCTGCGTTTTGACTTGCCGATTCGCAATGTCCAGCCGGGACTGCAGTCCGCGGATAGTGATGTAGATATCAGCGGTCTGCGCGGCGATGGCCAGTCGTGTGGCAGCGACGCCCGCCCGGGAAGCCTGGTACTCGGCCAGAGCAGCCTCGCGTCCACGGCGCAATCCGCCAAAGACATCTGCCTCCCAGCTGGCATCGAGGTTGGCCTCGTAGGAACTTGCGTACCGATCATTGCCTGGCGTTGAGTTCAACACCTGGCCGAGCGGCGTCTCGATTGACTGGTAGGAGCGCGCGGCCTGTGCGCTGATGTTCCCTGAGGGGAGTAAAGCGGCATTTGCAGCACCTAGTCCGGCCCGCGCCTGCGTGACTCGGGCCGAAGCTTGCGCCAGGTCCAGATTCTGCTCGAGCGCCTTGGAGATGAAGTCGGATAGCACTGGATCACCAAAGCCTTCCCACCAGGCGACAAGGCTGGTCGGCGTTGCTCCACGCCGCTGTTCGACAGAAGGCTGACCCAAGTAACGATCCGAAAGCGGAGCGTCTGGACGATGGTAGTCCGGACCGACCGCGCAACCTGCCAATAAGCCGGTGCAGACCAAAAGAGCAATGGGGCGGAGGGGAGGCATTGAGAGTCCTTCAACAGAGGATGTTTGTGACCATATTACGCAATAGTCACACTCTGTCAATTGAAGTGATTTGAGCAAATTCTTGGCTTTGCTCAATGAAAATTGCGATTTCTGTGTTGAGCTTGAGAAGCTGGATGTTTCATGGCTGGTGACTATTGACACTTATGGTCACTCGATTGAGAATATGACGCTCGTCCTATTTTCAAGTGAAGGGAACCTATGCGCCGGCTTCGACCTTTCCCCATTGCCGCTTGCTTGTTGCCTCTCGTCCTGACGGCATGTGGCGACTCATCCACCGTTGAGGATCCACGCACGCATGCCCCATTGGTGAGGTCCGCTGCTGTTCAGGCTTCGTCCGACGTCTCGCGCTCTTTCACGGGTGTTGTGGTGGCCCGCGTCCAGGGCGACCTTGGCTTTCGGGTATCAGGCAAGGTGCTTGAGCGTCTGGTTGACACCGGTCAGACCGTTAAACGTGGTCAGCCACTCATGCGCCTTGACCCAATCGACCTGGGGTTGCAGGCGCGAGCACAGCAAGAGTCAGTCATAGCCGCTCGGGCCCGAGCCAGGCAGACAGCAGATGACGAGGCGCGATACCGCAGTCTGGTCGCCGCAGGCGCTATTTCCGCATCGGCCTATGACCAGATCAAAGCCGCAGCGGATACCGCAAAGGCGCAGCTTGGCGCCGCTGAAGCGCAGGCTGATGTAGCCCGCAATGCTTCTGGTTATGCGGAGCTGTTGGCGGATTCCGACGGCGTGGTGGTGGAGACGCTCGCCGAGCCCGGACAAGTCGTCAGCCCGGGACAGCCCGTGGTTCGGTTGGCGCGGGCAGGGCAGCGCGAAGCGATCGTGCACCTGCCCGAGACGTTGCGCCCCGCAGCAGGATCCACCGCGCAGGCGACGCTTTATGGCAATGCCGCGGATGCTGTTACAGCGAAGCTGAGGCTGCTTTCTGACTCGGCCGACCGAATGACACGTACCTTCGAGGCGCGGTATGTGCTTGAGGGCGCGCTGGCCAATGCACCGATAGGTTCGACCGTCACGCTTCGGATCGCTGAAGGCACCCCGCAAGGGCAGGGGCTGCAAGTACCGATCGCTGCCGTTTATGACCCAGGCCAAGGCGCTGGCGTGTGGGTCATCGCCGGTACGCCGGCGAAGGTGGCCTGGCGACCTGTCCAAGTCCTGGGCTTGAGCGACGACACAGTGCGAGTCGCGGGCGACCTCAAGGTCGGCGAACAGATCGTAGCGTTAGGCGCACATCTGCTGCGCGAAGGTGAAGAGGTGAGATTGTCTCAACAGGATGACGTCAAGTTTGCCGGGGGTCGTCCATGAGCGAGGGGCGCTTCAATCTTTCCGCGATCGCCGTTCGTGAGCGCTCTGTCACGGTGTTTCTGATCTTCCTGATTGCCGTTGCGGGCATCCTGGCGTTCTTTCAGCTGGGGCGTGCGGAAGATCCTCCGTTTACGGTCAAGCAGTTGACGGTCATTACCGCGTGGCCGGGCGCCACGGCGCAGGAGATGCAGGATCAGGTAGCAGAGCCACTTGAAAAACGCCTGCAAGAACTGAAATGGTACGACCGCACGGAAACCTACACCCGTCCTGGCCTTGCTTTCACGATGGTGTCACTGCTCGATAGTACGCCGCCCTCGCAAGTGCAGGAGGAGTTCTATCAGGCGCGTAAAAAACTCGACGACGAGGCCAGGAAGCTGCCGGCGGGTGTCATCGGGCCAATGGTCAACGACGAGTTTTCGGACGTGACATTTGCGCTTTTCGCCCTGAAAGCCAAAGGCGAGCCGCAGCGACTGTTGGTGCGTGATGCGGAGTCGTTGCGCCAACAACTGTTGCATGTGCCGGGCGTGAAGAAGGTCAACATTATTGGGGAGCAGCCCGAACGTATCTTTGTTTCCTTTTCCCATGATCGGTTGGCCACCTTGGGTGTATCTCCCCAGGACATCTTTGCCGCGCTGAATAATCAAAACGTGCTCACGCCCGCAGGTTCGATCGAAACCAATGGGCCACAGGTCTTTCTCCGGCTGGATGGCGCCTTCGATAAGGTGCAGAAGATTCGTGACACGCCCATTGCGGTTCAGGGGCGCACGCTCAAGCTCGCCGACGTGGCGACGATCGAACGTGGGTATGAAGATCCGGCAACCTTTCTCGTGCGCAATAACGGTGAAGAAGCCTTGTTGCTGGGGGTCGTGATGCGTGAGGGCTGGAACGGCCTTGACCTCGGCGAGGCGCTGGACGCGGAGACGGTCAAGATAAATGAAGGCATGCCATTGGGCATGACGCTCTCCAAGGTCACCGATCAATCTGTGAATATCGGTTCGGCCGTCGGCGAGTTCATGGTCAAATTCTTCGTCGCGCTGCTTGTGGTGATGCTTGTCTGCTTTCTCAGCATGGGCTGGCGGGTAGGCGTTGTGGTCGCTGCGGCTGTGCCGTTGACGTTGGCCGTGGTGTTTGTGGTGATGGCGGCCACTGGAAAGAACTTTGACCGTATTACCCTCGGCTCGTTGATTCTGGCGCTCGGACTGCTGGTGGACGACGCCATCATCGCTATCGAAATGATGGTGGTGAAAATGGAGGAGGGCTACGACCGCATCAAAGCCTCCGCGTACGCCTGGAGTCATACGGCCGCGCCGATGCTTTCCGGTACGCTGGTGACGGCTATCGGCTTCATGCCCAACGGCTTCGCGCAATCGACGGCCGGCGAGTACACCAGCAACATGTTCTGGATCGTGGGCATTGCCCTGATTGCCTCCTGGATGGTTGCGGTCGCTTTTACCCCGTACCTGGGGGTGAAGCTGATGCCGGACATCAAGAAAGTCGAGGGTGGTCACGCGGCCATCTACAACACCCCTGGCTACAACCGCTTCCGCCAGGTGTTGACGCGAGTCATCGCTCGCAAATGGCTGGTGGCCGGCACTGTCATCGCTGCGTTTGTCGTGGCGATCCTCGGCATGAGCCTGGTCAAGAAGCAGTTCTTCCCGACCTCTGACCGTCCCGAGGTATTGATTGAAGTGCAAATGCCTTATGGGGCCTCCATTGAGCAGACCAGCGCGACCACCGCCAGGATAGAGGCCTGGCTGCAAAGGCAGGATGAGGCAAAGATCGTCACGGCCTATATCGGGCAAGGCGCACCGCGCTTCTATCTGGCAATGGCGCCGGAACTCCCTGATCCGTCGTTCGCGAAGATTGTGGTGCTGACGGACAGCCAGGAGGCGCGCGAGGCCCTCAAGTTCCGTATCCGCGAAGCGACGGCTGAGGGACTTGCCCCGCAAGCGCGGGTCAGGGTGACCCAGCTTGTGTTTGGTCCGTACTCGCCATTCCCTGTTGCCTACCGGGTGATGGGACCTGATCCGTCAAAGTTGCGCGAGATTGCGGGCCAGGTACAGGACGTGTTGCAGTCGAGCCCGATGATGAGAACTGTCAACACCGATTGGGGGCCGCTGACGCCGACGCTGCATTTCGCTCTGGATCAGGATCGCCTGGAGGCGGTGGGGTTGACGTCGAATTCAGTCGCGCAGCAACTGCAGTTCCTGCTGGCCGGAGTACCGATCACCGCGGTTCGTGAGGACATTCGTTCGGTGCAGGTGGTGGGTCGCGCAGCGGGTGATATCCGGCTCGATCCCGCCAGGATAGAAGGCTTTACGCTGGTAGGTGCGGCGGGTCAGCGGATTCCGTTGTCTCAGGTGGGAGCGGTCGATGTGCGTATGGAGGATCCGGTCCTGCGGCGTCGTGACCGCACGCCGACCATCACCGTGCGTGGCGACATTGCCGAAGGCTTGCAGCCGCCAGATGTATCGAGCGTGATCATGAAGGAGCTACAGCCGGTCATCGACAAGCTGCCTGGCGGATACCGGATCGAGCAGGCGGGTGCAATCGAGGAGTCGGGCAAGGCCGGTAAAGCGATGTTGCCATTATTCCCGATCATGATTGCCATGACGCTGCTGGTCATCATTGTGCAGGTCCGTTCGATCTCGGCGATGATCATGGTGTTCCTCACCTCGCCACTGGGATTGATTGGCGTGGTGCCTACACTGCTCATCTTCCAGCAGCCGTTTGGTATCAACGCTCTGGTCGGTCTGATCGCGCTGTCGGGCATTTTGATGCGCAATACGCTGATTCTGATTGGGCAAATCCATCACAACGCGCAAGAAGGGCTGGACCCGTTTCACGCAGTGGTCGAAGCCACGGTACAACGTGCCCGCCCGGTACTGCTGACAGCGCTGGCGGCAATCCTGGCATTCATTCCGCTGACACACTCCGTCTTCTGGGGGACGCTGGCCTACACGCTGATCGGAGGCACCTTCGTCGGAACCATCATGACGCTGGTGTTCCTGCCAGCGATGTACGCCATCTGGTTCAAGATCCGTCCTGACCATACGGGTCAAACTGAAGCAGCGAATAAGCAGGCAAGCCTGGTGGACAGGGCGCCACCCCGTCCTCTCGCCGCTCACCAGACTCTGTAGGAGCAGCCGGTCGACGCTCGATTGCTCGCGATGGACTCAAGAGCGCCGCGTTTAGCCAGTAAATTCGCGCTATCGTTAACGACCATCGCGAGCAGGCTCGCTCCTACACGGAACAGCATTGCGCCAGAAGGCGGGTTTTTCGGGGGGGGGGCATAGGTGCGCAACCTGAGCGCTGTCTTATGAATAAGTACTAATTTATGATGCCGCATTGATAAATCTGGAAACGGCATCATGAGTACACGTTCCGACCTCCTGACCAGCGCTGAGATTCTGTTGCGTACCAAGGGCTACGCAGCCTTCAGTTATGCCGATCTGGCGGAAGACATCGGTATCAAGAAGGCGAGTATTCACCACCACTTTCCCACCAAGGAAAGTCTGGCGATTGCCATCGTTGAGAGTTATCTGTTCCGGTTCAAGATTCAGCTGGAATGCATCAATGATGAAAATACCGGCATTATCGATCGGCTCAATGCCTTCGCCTTGATGTTCGCACAAAGCAGTAAAAACGCGATGCTTCCACTCTGCGGCGCTCTGGCGGCGGAATTGCTGGCTTTGCCTGAAAGCCTGAAGGAATTGACGCGGGACTTTTTCGAAATCCATCTCAATTGGCTTCAGGCCAATATCGCACTGGGCCAAGCGGCAGGGGAACTCAAAGCCGAGCTGGACGGCGTGAAGGTTGCCAGGTTCATCTTGAATACGTTGGAAGGCGGCAGCTTTGTATCCTGGGCGCTGAACGACAATTACGAACAGTCTTCCGGATTTGATTTCATTTTAGATGGACTTCGGGTTACCGAAACGCATCACTGAGGTTCGACCGGCCTTTTTCTGCGTCATGAAACGACCGATTCTGCCCCTGCTGGCTCGGTCCGCTTTCCCGCCCCGTAAGTGGTTTCAACCACTTGGCTCACACTCTCTGAATTCTTTTTGCGCGCACTCAATCTGACGAGCGGACGCCTGGTCTCGCATTTGGGTTGCGGATACCTGCCCATGTCTAAACTTGCGGTGTGTGACCCGCAGATATCCCTGTTCAGAAAACGCTGTCGAAGCTGTTTTTTGGACGATGGGTTATAAGAAGAATAATCTGTTGATAGACAACCTACTAGTTGGTAGGCTTGTTTCTCTTTCGGGCCGAACGCCCGGTCCATCCGAAGAGGAACGAACACATGAGCAACAACCTGAATGGTATCGATGTCGCCGCACTCCAGCAGTTTGCCCAAGGCGTTGCTGAGGATGCGACCAAGCGCCACGCGAGCTTCAACGTCAAGACTCAGTGGCAAGGCCAGACTCGCTCTGTGGCCAAAGTCAATCGCTACAGTCTGGCCGGTGAAACCTATTCGCGGGATTTCGAAATCGTCGCCGATGAGCCTGATGAATTGCTGGGCCAAAACACTGCGCCTAACCCTCAAGAGCTGCTGATGGCCGCTCTCAACGCCTGCATGTCGGTCGGTTATGCCGCCAACGCCGCGATGATGAATATCAAGATTCACAGCCTGGAAATCGAAACGGACGGCACCCTCGACCTGCGAGGCTTTCTGGGCCTCGACGAGAGCGTCAACCCAGGTTACGACGAAGTGAATGTGGTGATTCGACTGCACACCGACGCCTCCCGTGAGCGCGTGGAAGAGCTGCACAACGTGGTGCTCAAAACCTCGGTCAACTACGCCAACTTCTCGAAAGCCATCCGCATGGTGCCAACCCTGGAAGTGCGTGAGGGCTGATTCGCTCGTTTCAAAGAGATTCAAATCTTGCGTGCACCAGCAGGCAGGCAACCGCCTTGGTGCCGACCCTGATCAGTTCTGGATAACCGGAGTCTGCAATGAACGATTTTTTCAAAGGTAAAAAACTGCTGGTTGTCGGTGGCACCAGTGGCATGGGCCTGGAAACGGCCCGCATGGTGCTCAAGGCAGGCGGCAGCGTGGTGCTCACCGGCAGCAAACAAGACAAGGCCGATGCGGTGCGTAACGAGCTGAGCCCGCTGGGCCCTGTGTCGGTGATTGTCGCCAACCTGATGACTGAAGAGGGCATGAATTTCGTTCGCAAGGAAATCAATGCCAACCATCGCGATATCAGCCTGATGGTGAACTCCGCCGGGATCTTTATTCCCAAGCCGTTCACCGAGCACGATGAGGCCGAGTACGACATGTACCTGTCTCTCAATCGTGCGACCTTCTTCATCACTCAGGCCGTGGTCAAGAACATGCTGGCCGCCAAGCTTGAAGGGGCAATTGTCAACGTCGGCTCCATCGGCGCACAGGCCGCATTGGCAGGTTCGCCGGCCTCTGCCTACTCCATGGCAAAGGCAGGTTTGCATGCGCTGACACGCAACCTGGCAATTGAGTTGGCTCACTCGGGAATTCGGGTCAACGCTGTCTCGCCAGGGATCGTTCACACCTCGATCTATGAGGGGTTCATGGACAAAGAGGCGATCCCGGAAGCGATGAAGTCGCTGAACGATTTCCACCCGTTGGGACGAGTCGGCGTTCCCGAAGATGTCGCCAACACCATCCTGTTCCTGCTGTCGGACAAGACGTCCTGGGTGACCGGCGCAATCTGGGACGTGGATGCTGGAATTATGGCTGTCCGGGCCTGATGGTAGGAGCGAGCTTGCTCGCGATGGTCGTTAACGATAACGCGTATTGACTGGCTAAACGCGGCGCTCTTGAGTCCATCGCGAGCAAGCTCGCTCCTACAACGTCCTTAACTGAACAACATTACCCATCGCGGGAGCCTTCACACCTTCACTCAGTACAGGTGAAAGCAGGCTGAACGCTGGTAACGCAATCTTGATTTCTTTGGGTACAGGACGAGTCATGCAAACTTCTTCGAAAAAATATGCAGTGGATATCTGGTCTGATTTTGTTTGCCCTTGGTGCTGGATAGCCAAGCGTCGATTCGAGCGGGCGCTCGATAAATTTGCTGAAAAAGACAATGTACAAATCAACGTCAGGGCCTATCGTCTGGCGGCGAATCACGCGCCAGAGCCTATGATCGCTGCCCTTGAACGCAAGCTCGGCAATCCGGATTCCGCTGTCGCGATGATGAACACCGTCAGTAAATATGGCCGGGTCGATGGGCTTGATTATCGCTTTGACAGCATGCTGTTTGGCGATACCGCAGACGCCCATGTACTGGTCAAGGCAGTTGCGGACGACGCCGTTAAAAAACGCTTGGTCGAGGCGCTGTATGAGCAAAGCACCTCCCATGGTCAGTCGCTGTTTGATCGTGGCAGCCTGGAGGCCATAGCCAGGGCTGTAGGTGTTTCGGACGCGTCAATCCAACGGGCGTGGTCATCCGCTGAATTGCACGTAGAGATGGAGGAGGACGAACATATCGCCGCGCAACTGGGTTCGGGCGTGCCTTTGTTTGTATTCGACAATGCCTTCTCATTGTCCGGTGCTCAGCCTGAGGCTGCTTTTCTTGAAGCGCTGAACAAGATGCAGGAGAAGTCGAAAGTCGAAGATGACGCATTCAGCAGTCAAGTCTGCGGTATGGATGGCTGCAAAATTTGATCGACAGAAGCGGTGCGGCACCGGGTTGTGCCGCCCTTCATCCATATTGAGAGCGAGATCCAGGTGAGCCGTATCGTTGAGTTGAGTGCTCGGCAGTTCGCCCGCTTTGTGGCCAAAGGCAGCAGCGTCGTGCTGTTTTCAGCGTCCTGGTGCAAGCCTTGTCAGGAGATGAAGCCGGTCTTTCATGCTTTGGAAGAAAAGCTTCACTCCCTGGCGGCTTTTGCAAAGATTGATGTGGCGGTGTCGCCGACGATCGCGCAAATGTACGGTATCCGGGCGGTGCCATCCCTGGCGGTGTTCCATGAGGGGCGGTTGCTGCGGGTCATGCCCGGATCCCGTTCAGTTGGAGCCATGAAAAAAGCCATTCTTGCGGAGTTGGAAGAGGCGATTTAACCGAACCTCTTATCTGCGCTGCTGGCAGATCAGGACGCTCTACGATGAAACCACTTATTTGAATGCCTTGAGGACGCGTGGCACCCGGATCTGATCGAACCCTGGCGCCTAATCCGAGCTATGTACGACTACGAGCAACTCTGCTTGCTCGTCAGAAACCGTGCGCAAACGGTGAGATTTCTGCGCATTGAAATGCAGGGCGTCACCTTCATCCAGGGTCTGCCGTTCGTTACCGAAATCGACCTCGACACGGCCACGAACCACGTAGATGAACTCCTCTCCCAAGTGTTCCTTGAAGGCGGACTGGCCAAACGAGCGTGGCGGATAGACCAGAAATGGTAACAACGCCCGATGACCAATATGGCGCGCCAGCGGTACGTGAGCCGCTGGTACACCACCTTCATTGGCCTCGCGCTGCTGGCGTCGCACCAGGCTGTAGCCTTCGGCGGGCACCGCTTCGGTGCTGAACAACTCTTCAGCCTGGGCATTCAATGCCTTGGCCAGCTTGAGCGCCACCGCAATGGAGGGCGAACTCACACCTCGCTCCACCTTCGACAGGTAGCTCTTGGTCAATCCGGTTTGCCCGGCCAGCTGCTCCAGGGTTATCCCCATCTTCTTACGCAAAATTCTCAGCTGTACCGCCATCCAACGCTGTTCCTTGAAAATAATGACACTTGGCTTGATTATGACACAAGGTGTCATTAGGATCACTCTGTGTCCTTGAGGGTCGTTGCAGCGACTCCTTGGCAACTTGAACTGTTTTCGACCAGGTGCTGACCGTGACCACGACCATGCAGACCCCGAAGGATCAACTCGTCACCCTCGCTGAGAAGCAAATGGTGACTGCGCTGATCGATAACGAATATACCCCGAGACAGAAGCTTGCACTCACCTGCCGAATTCTTTTTGACGGCGGCCATGATTCAGGGCTGGCCGGGCAGATCACCGCCCGTGCCGAAACGCCGGGCACCTATTATACCCAGCGCCTGGGCCTGGGCTTTGACGAGATTTGCGGGTCGAACCTGCTGGTGGTCGATGAAGACCTCAAAGTGCTTAAGGGTCAAGGCATGGCGAACCCTGCCAATCGCTTTCACAGCTGGCTCTACCGGGCCCGCCCGGACGTGAATTGCGTCATCCATACGCACCCACTGCACAGCGCCACGCTGTCGATGCTGGAAGTTCCGCTCGCGGTTTCCCATATGGACATCTGCCCGCTTTTCGACGACTGCGCCTTTCTCAAGGATTGGCCAGGTGTCCCGGTGGGCAATGAAGAAGGCGAGCTTATTTCCAAGGCTATCGGTGACAAGCGCGCCATCTTGCTCTCCCACCATGGCTTGCTGATTGCGGGTGGTTCGATTGAAGAGGCCTGCGTGCTGGCGCTGTTGTTCGAACGTGCGGCCAGGATGCAATTGTTGGCCATGAGCGCAGGGGAGATTCGCCCCATTCCTGAAGCGTTAGGCAAAGAAGCTCACGACTGGATCTCCACCCCGAAACGTCACGGTGCTGCATTCAACTACTACGCACGGCGCGCACTGCGTGCCCATGGCGACTGCCTGGCCTGACCATGCATCCACTCATTCATAGAAACGGCAAAGGTGCCTGTATGTCTACTTCTGTAATTCGCGGCGTTATCGGCTACACCATCACTCCATTCGCAGTCGACGGCTCACTGGATCTGGTCGCCTTGGGGCAATCCATCGATAGGCTGATCGCTTCCGGCGTGCATGCCATCGCCCCTCTGGGGAGTACCGGAGAGGGCGCTTATCTTTCCGATAGCGAATGGGAGTCGGTTGTCCGCTTCAGCCAGGAACAGATTGCTGGTCGAGTTGCGACTGTAGTCAGCGTTTCAGACCTGACCACTGCCCGTACCGTACAGCGTGCCCAACTGGCTGAATCTTGTGGTGCCACGGCTGTGATGGTGCTTCCGGTCTCTTACTGGAAGCTGACTGATACGGAAATCGTCGATCATTTCAAGGCTGTAGGTGCAGCCATCAACATCCCGATCATGCTCTACAACAACCCAGGCACCAGCGGCACTGACCTGTCGGTCGATCTGATCCTGCGCATTCTGAGCGAAGTGAAGAATGTCACCATGGTCAAGGAAAGCACTGGCGACATTCAACGCATGCACCGCCTGTTCAAGGCAACAGATGGCAAGGTGGCCTTCTACAACGGCTGCAACCCGTTGGCCCTGGAGGCCTTGGTTGCCGGTGCCACGGGTTGGTGTACCGCCGCCCCCAACCTCATTCCCGAGCTGAACCTGGCGCTCTGGGATGCCGTGCAGTGTGGAAAGCTGGAAGAAGCCCGTACGCTGTTTTATCGACAGTACGAAATGCTGGAATACATCACTCGTCGTGGCCTGCCGACCACTATCAAGGCAGGTTTGAAGATGCAGGGGCTTGACGTCGGCGGCCCCCGCCTTCCACTTCAGCCGCTCGATACTCAAGGTTGCATCTTCCTGAAAGGGCTGCTGGACGAGTTGGCATCGTAGTCGCTGGTCGACGCAGCGTATGAGGTGCTCGCTGCCTACAGGGCAGCGAGCGTTGTTATTTTGGTGATTGCGCAAGCGCGATCACCATAGACCTGAATATCTGGAAGCCGAGGGTAAAACGTTGAAAGTCCATTTCGTGATGCACGAGTCCTTCGAAGCACCCGGTGCATTTGAGGACTGGGTAAACGCTCGCGGTTATCAAGCCACCTATTCCCGCGTCTACCAACATGATGTCCTGCCAGATACCGCAGAATCGTTCGACCTTCTGGTGGTGTTGGGTGGCCCGCAAGATCCGGCGACTACGCTGGAGCAATGCCCGCATTTCAATGCCTTGGCCGAGCGGGAACTCATTGGCAAAGCCATCTCGGCCCGACGGGCTGTGGTTGGAGTTTGTCTGGGGTCGCAATTGATCGGGGAAGCACTGGGTGCCACGTTCAACCACAGCCCCGAAAAGGAAATTGGCAAATTCCCGATTTATTTAACCCAAGAGGGTTTGGCTAATCCGAAGTTTTCGCACTTCGGGGAAACCCTGGAAGTCGGCCATTGGCACAACGACATGCCGGGGCTCACCCTGGACGCCAGGGTGATTGCGTACAGCCAGGGCTGCCCGCGTCAAATCGTTGAATACACCCCACTGGTGTACGGCTTTCAATGCCATATGGAACTCACCAAAGACGTCGTGGAACTGCTGATCCAGGCATCGGAGGCGGAACTGATAACGCTCACTGACCGGCGTTTTGTTCAGCAACCCGCCGCGTTGCGGGCTAACGATTACGATGAGATGAACCAGCAGCTATTCGTATTTCTGGACAAGCTCGTTGCCGATTACCAGGCCGAGTAACGACTCAAGACAACGTCGCTGTTTGGGAGGCAGTGGCGTTTGTGTGCCAGCTACGACAGGCCGCTATATTGGGTCGTTCTCAGCCGGTCATGGCCGTGCAAATAATCAGGCTTTGGCTGCAACGTATTCCGGGTAGTCGGTGTAACCCTTGGCAATGCGATCGCTGACACCGTAGTAAGTCGCGCGGTCGCCCTCTGCCAGTGGCCAGCCGTTCTGCATGCGCTCCACCAGATCCGGGTTGGCGATGTAGGCAGTACCGAAGGCGATCAAGTCGAGTTCACCTTTAACCAGTTCCGACTCAGCGAGGGCTTGGTTAAACCCACCGGCGGCCATCAAGGTGCCCTTGTAGGCTTCACGGAATGCGGCGCCGAACCCCGGCGGCGTTTCAGCGGCGACGATGGTCGGTTGGTAGTTCAGGTGGACGTAGGCCAGCTCGCGTTCATTAAGCGCTGCCGCCATGCTCATCCAGGTTTGTGCTTCACCTTCGTACACACCAAAGTCATACAGGCGGCCAAACGGCGAGAACCGTACGCCAATCTTCGAGCCGCCGATTTCGGCAGAAATCGCGTCAATGGTTTCCAGCAGAAAGCGCTGGCGATTGGCGATCGAGCCACCGTACTGGTCGGTACGGGTGTTCAAGGCGCTGCTGAGGAACTGATCGAACAGGAACCCGTTGGCGGCCATGATTTCAACACCGTCAAAACCGGCCTCCATCGCCATACGCGCAGACTTCACAAAGTCAGCGATGACACGTTTCACTTCATCCGTTTCCAGCGCACGGGGCACGCTGGGTTGCACAGGACCGGATTCGCCAGGCTCGATCCAGGCATATACCGTGGTATCGACCGCCGGCTGAGTACCCGAAGAAACCGGAACCATGCCATGCACCGAAATATGGGACATACGGCCAACGTGCCATAACTGCGCGAAGATCTTCCCGCCCTTGGCGTGCACCGCGTCGGTGACCTGACGCCAGCCTGGCAAGTGTTCGTCGGCATAAATACCCGGGGTGTACAGGTAGCCACGGGCTTCGTCGGAAATCGGCAGGCCTTCGGTGATCAGCAGACCAGCAGAAGCACGCTGTGCGTAATACAGCGCGGTGAACTCGTCAGGGATGTTGTCTAGCGTCCGGGTGCGGGTCATGGGGGCCATGACGACCCGGTTTTTCAGCGCAGTACCGGACAGATCGTAAGGGGTGAGCAGCTTATTCATGATGAGTCTCGAAGTCGTTGACAGGTTGAAAGTCAGCGTTTGATTTACGACTTATCGAATGCGTCCAGCACATGTGTGCTGTACACCAACGCGGCACCGGCGTTCATGTTGATTGCCACGCCCAGTGCTTCGGCGACTTCTTCACTGGTGGCGCCAAGTTTCCTGGCTTCGGCGGCGTGGAAGGCGATGCAACCGTCGCAGCGGGTGGTCACGGCCACGGCGAGGGAGATCAGTTCCCGGGTCTTCGCGTCCAGGTGATTGGTCTTGCCACCGGCAGCGCCGAGCGCCGCCATGCCTTTCATTGTTTCCGGAGACAGGCCGTTTAGTTCTACCAGGCGAGTATTGATGTCTTTGCGGGTTTGCTTCCAATCTTGCATGGGATTCTCACAGGGATGGTGTTGATTGCAGTTATCTAAAACTTGCTAATAAACTACCATCCAGTTGGTAGGCAAACAAAGTGCTCGTGCTGATGTTCACTATCAACGCAATCGAAGGTATTGATAATTTGCTCCCGAATAATGGGGAAATCGCTTCATGGAGGTGACGATTGCTGGACTGTTGAGTGTTATCAGGGATCAAGGCCCCTGCGACCTGTGAGGGTTGTCCACTAACGCGGGACTTTCGGCTCCTTACGACCGGGAGCTTGGGCATCTCATGATCTGGCCTCCTGAACACTTCCGAAGACGTGGGCGGGTGGAGGCTGCGCAGGTTGGCGCAAGGAAATGGCCACGTTTGGATAGGTTGCTGCAGGGCAGTTGGGTAGGGGGAAGGCAATGATCTGAAGTGGGCATCGATCAAAGCGTCGCGGGTCGTACCATCGCCCACCGGGATTCCACGGAACGCCAAAACGAAAAAACCCGCCTGAGAAGGCGGGTTTTTCGGTGGTTTCAGAGATTTTGGAAGCCTTCTCTGGAACCTTGTATGGCTCCACGACCTGGACTCGAACCAGGGACCCAGTGATTAACAGTCACTTGCTCTACCAACTGAGCTATCGCGGAATGGCGCGTATCTTACTGATTCAAAAAGGGAAGTCAAGCATCTAATAACAATGGGAGCGAATCATCGGGACGGGCGGTGGTTTAGCGGCGATTGGCGGTTACCAGGATCGCCCCAGGGGTCTACCATGGCCGCCCGGAAGTGGTGACACGCGCTGCCGGCCATTCGCCGAAAAGGTATGCGCCATGAATCATTTGACCCTCACACCTCGACACCACGGGGTGCACCCATGAGCATCTCTCAGATCAGCCTGCCCAAAGGTGTCGGCCCCCACGCCGAAAAGTTGTTCGACGCCATCACTCAGGCCGGCACCGCTGAAGCATTGAACCGCGCTGGCGGCAAGGCGGAAGGTTTCGTCCTGGGGCTGGAAAGCACCAAGGCGATCAAGAGTCAGATCGCCGAATCGCTGTATGTCGCCTATGACGACGCTGCCAGCCAGCGTGCGAGCGAACTGGCTTAACCGCCGAAGGTAATCGTGGCAACCATCAGCTTGGCGTAGAGCGCCGTGGCACCCAATTGCACCAGCCACAGGGCCAGGCCGCCGAGAAACACACCGGCGGCCACTTGCATCACCAGGTTGTTGCCGCGTTTTGTCGGGGCGCGGGGGGTGAAGTGATCCAGGTCATCCAGGTCATCGCGGTCAGCGCGAAGGTCATCGTTTTTCATGTGGGTTCTCGAAACATCCGGGTGAAGACAACCTGTAGGAGCTGGCTTGCCAGCGAAGAGGCCATAACGGTCAACATTGCTGTTGGTGGATCGACCGCCATCGCCGGCAAGCCGGCTCCTACAGGGTAGATGTGTGCAGTTTAGAGGGGTGGGACAAGGCTTTGAGATTTATCTGCGACAAATAAAAAACGGGAAGCCCCATGGCTTCCCGTTTTTCGTATCACGACGCGATTCAGATCACCTGAACGATGGCATCCGTAACGGCCTTGATGTTGCTCTGGTTCAGCGCGGCCACGCAGATGCGGCCGGTGTCCAGGGCGTAGATGCCGAACTCGTTGCGCAAGCGGTGAACCTGCTCAACGCTCAAGCCGGAGTACGAGAACATGCCGCACTGACGACCGACGAAGCTGAAGTCGCGCTGAGGCGCTTTTTGTGCCAGCAGATCGACCATCTGGGTGCGCATGCCACGAATGCGCAGACGCATTTCGGCCAGTTCGGCCTCCCATTGGGCGCGCAGTTCCGGGCTGTTCAGCACTGCAGCGACAACGCTGGCACCGTGGGTCGGCGGGTTGGAGTAGTTGGTGCGGATCACGCGTTTGACTTGCGACAGCACGCGCGCGCTTTCTTCTTTCGATTCGCTGACGATCGACAGGGCACCTACGCGCTCGCCGTACAGCGAGAACGATTTGGAGAACGAGCTGGAAGCGAAGAAGGTCAGGCCCGACTCGGCGAACAGACGCACGGCAGCGGCGTCCTCGTCGATGCCATCGCCGAAACCTTGATACGCCATGTCGAGGAATGGCACGTGGCCTTTGGCTTTAACGACTTCCAGGACGTTTTTCCAGTCGGCCGGGCTCAGGTCCACGCCAGTCGGGTTATGGCAGCAGGCGTGCAGCACGATGATCGAGCCGTTTGGCAGCGCCTTCAGGTCTTCCAGCATGCCGGTGCGATTCACGTCGTGGGTCGCGGCGTCGTAGTAGCGGTAGTTCTGCACCGGGAAACCCGCGGTTTCGAACAGCGCGCGGTGGTTTTCCCAGCTCGGATCGCTGATTGCCACAACGGCGTTCGGCAGCAGTTGCTTGAGGAAGTCGGCACCGATTTTCAGAGCACCCGTACCGCCAACGGCCTGGGTGGTGATGACGCGGCCAGCGGCGATCAGCGGCGAGTCATTGCCGAACAGCAATTTCTGCACGGCGTGGTCGTAGGCGGCGATACCGTCGATTGGCAGGTAGCCACGGGAAACGTGTTGAGCGGCGCGAATGGTTTCGGCTTCGACAACGGCGCGCAGGAGTGGAATTTTCCCCTCCTCGTTGCAGTAAACACCGACTCCCAGGTTGACCTTGTTGGTACGGGTATCGGCGTTGAATGCTTCGTTGAGGCCCAGGATTGGATCGCGTGGTGCCATTTCGACAGCGGAGAACAGGCTCATTTTTGCGGCGGCTCTGAATGGAGAGTGGAGGGACGTGTCGCGCTCCAGCCGAATGCACTAGAGCGGTGCACAAACGGGGAGCTAGTATAGAGGCCATCCGCGAGTGATGGCGACAGACGAATCGGCTTTTCGGTTAAGTTTTTCCGATTATTTTTCGACCGTTAGTCGAATGCCAGCGTCAAAGACTTCAAGGGATGTAGGACGTTTGCCTTGAAAGCGCGGGCAATCGGCTCCACATTGAGCACAATCCAGTATTTTCCTCGGGCGACATCGGTCGTTTGCGGTCTTTCTCGTTCGTGCCGGTTTTGCCGGCAAGAGTGATCCAGAGGTTTTTCATGTCTGAATTCCAGCTAGTCACCCGTTTCGAGCCCGCCGGCGATCAGCCGGAAGCCATCCGCCTGATGGTCGAGGGCATCGAAGCCGGGCTGGCGCACCAGACGCTGCTCGGTGTGACCGGCTCGGGCAAGACCTTCAGCATCGCCAACGTGATCGCCCAGGTGCAGCGCCCGACCCTGGTGCTGGCGCCGAACAAGACCCTGGCGGCGCAGTTGTACGGTGAGTTCAAGGCGTTCTTCCCGAACAACGCGGTGGAGTATTTCGTTTCCTACTACGACTACTACCAGCCGGAAGCCTACGTGCCGTCCTCGGACACCTTCATTGAGAAGGATGCGTCGATCAACGACCACATCGAACAGATGCGTCTGTCGGCGACCAAGGCATTGCTGGAGCGCAAGGACGCGATCATCGTCACCACGGTGTCTTGCATCTACGGTCTGGGCAGCCCGGAAACCTATTTGAAAATGGTGTTGCACGTGGATCGCGGCGACCGGCTTGACCAGCGTGAATTGCTGCGACGCCTGGCCGACCTGCAATACACCCGCAACGACATGGACTTTGCCCGCGCGACCTTCCGCGTGCGTGGCGATGTGATCGATATCCACCCGGCGGAATCCGATTTCGAAGCGATCCGCATCGAGCTCTTCGACGATGAAGTGGAAAGCCTTTCGGCGTTCGATCCGCTCACCGGCGAAGTCATTCGCAAACTGCCGCGCTTCACCTTCTACCCCAAGAGCCACTACGTGACGCCACGGGAAACCCTGATGGGCGCGGTCGAAGGGATCAAGGTCGAGTTGCAGGAGCGCCTGGAATACTTGCGTTCCAACAACAAACTGGTGGAAGCCCAACGCCTGGAGCAGCGCACCCGTTTCGACCTGGAGATGATCCTCGAACTGGGTTACTGCAACGGCATCGAAAACTACTCGCGCTATCTGTCCGGCCGCGAAGCCGGCGCGGCGCCACCAACCCTTTACGATTACCTGCCGGCCGATGCCTTGCTGGTGATCGACGAATCCCACGTCAGCGTTCCGCAGGTTGGCGCCATGTACAAGGGCGACCGCTCGCGTAAAGAGACGCTGGTGGAATACGGTTTCCGCCTGCCTTCGGCCCTGGACAACCGGCCGATGCGTTTTGACGAATGGGAAAGCATCAGCCCGCAGACGATTTTCGTCTCGGCGACGCCGGGGAACTACGAAGCCGAACACGCCGGGCGCGTCATTGACATGGTGGTGCGCCCGACCGGGCTGGTGGACCCACAAATCGAGATCCGCCCGGCACTGACCCAGGTCGATGACTTGCTGTCGGAAATCACCAAGCGCGTCGCAGTCGAGGAGCGGGTGCTGGTCACTACGCTGACCAAGCGCATGGCCGAAGACTTGACCGATTACCTGGCCGACCACGGCGTGCGCGTGCGTTATCTGCACTCGGACATCGACACCGTGGAGCGGGTCGAGATCATCCGCGACCTGCGTCTCGGTACTTTCGATGTGCTGGTGGGCATCAACCTGTTGCGTGAAGGTCTGGACATGCCGGAAGTCTCGCTGGTAGCGATCCTCGACGCCGACAAGGAAGGCTTCCTGCGGTCCGAGCGCTCGCTGATCCAGACCATTGGCCGGGCGGCACGTAACCTCAATGGCCGGGCGATTCTCTATGCCGACCGCATTACCGGTTCCATGGAGCGGGCGATCGGTGAAACCGAGCGTCGTCGCGACAAGCAGATCGCCTTCAACCTGGCCAATGGCATCACGCCCAAAGGCGTGTTCAAGGACGTTGCCGACATCATGGAAGGCGCCACCGTGCCCGGTTCGCGCAGCAAGAAGCGCAAAGGCATGGCCAAGGCTGCCGAGGAAAACGCCAGGTACGAAGCGGAATTGCGCTCGCCGGGCGAGATCGCCAAGCGTATCAAAGCCCTGGAAGAGAAAATGTATCAGCTTGCCCGGGACCTGGAGTTCGAAGCGGCGGCGCAGATGCGTGACGAGATTACCAAGTTGCGCGAGCGGTTGATCACTGTTTGATTTGTAGTGTCTGAACTGGCCTCATCGCGAGCAGGCTCGCTCCTACAGGGTTCAATGTGATCCCTGTAGGAGTGAGCCTGCTCGCGATTGGGGCAACTCGGTCTCAGTGCGCTTCCCCAGCCTTCAACCCCACCGGCAACTTCCTGGTCAGCAACACCGCCAGCATGCTGATCCCCAGCGCAATCCCGACAAAATGAAACGCATCGTTATAGGCCATGATCGACGCCTGTTGATGCGCAATTTCGCTGAGTTTGCCCAGTGCCGCCGTTTCACTGCCCAGTCGGTCGGTCAACGAGGCAATGCGCTCGGCCACCTGCGGATTGCTCGGCACGATCGATTCACGCAGGTAGTCAAAGTAAACCTTGGTCCGCGCATCCAGTAGCGTGGCGAGCAGGGCGATGCCGATGGCGCCGCCGAGGTTGCGCAGGATGTTGAACAGGCTCGATGCCGATCCCGCATCCTGGGGCAGGATGTAGGCAGTAGCGATCAGCGAGATGGTGACCATGATCAGCGGCTGGCCCAGGGCGCGGATGATCTGGATCTGATTGAACTGCGGCCCGGCAAAGTCCGGGTTCAGCACGCCCGACGAGAAACTCGCCAACCCGAACAGCCCGAAGCCCAGCGTGCATAGCCATTTCGGCGAGACGAACTTCATCAGCTTGGGCACCAGCGGGATCAGAAACAGCTGCGGCACGCCCATCCACATGATCACTTCGCCAATCTGCAGGGCGTTGTAGTTCTGGATCTGCGCCAGGTACAGCGGCAGCAGGTAGATCGAACCGTACAGCCCGACCCCCATTCCGACGCTGGAAATGCTGGATAAACCGAAGTTGCGGTTGCCGAGGATGCCAAGGTTGATCAGCGGATTGGGTTTGGAAAACTGTACGATCACAAAGGTGATCAGGCTGACCAGCGCGATGCTGCCCAGGGTCACGATCAGGTTCGACTCCAGCCAGTCCTTGCGATGGCCTTCCTCCAGAAACACTTGCAAGCAACCAAGCCCGACGCCAAGGGTGAGAATGCCGGTGTAGTCGGTGCTTTTCAGCAATTCCCAGTGCGCTTCTTTCTTCTCCAGGCCGTACATCAGGCCGGCGATCATGATCAGGCCGGGCGGGATGTTGATGTAGAAGATGTATTCCCAGCCCCAGTTTTCCGTCAGCCAGCCGCCGAGGGTCGGACCGATGGAGGGGGCGAAGGTGGCGGTCATGGCGAACATGGCCATGCCCTTGGCGCGGTGGTGTTCCGGGAGTTTGATCAGGGTCAGGGTGAACGCCAGCGGAATCAGCGCGCCGCCGGTAAAGCCCTGCAAGGCGCGAAACATGATCATGCTTTCCAGGCTCCAGGCCATGGAGCAGAGCAGGGAGGCCGCTAGAAACCCGAGGGACACCCACACGGCCAGGCGTCGCGCCGACAGCAACTGCACGAGCCAGGCGGTGAGCGGAATCATGATGATTTCCGCCACCAGGTACGAGGTGGAAATCCACGAGCCTTCTTCCAGGGTCGCCGACAGCGCACCCTGGATGTCCTTGAGCGAGGAGTTGGTGATCTGGATGTCGAGCACCGCCATAAAGGCGCCGAGCATCACGCTCATCACCGCGATCCAGTCCCGCCGGGTCGGTTCGCCGACCGGGCGGATCAGTTGATCACCGGCCATTGTCAGTGGCGTCTTTGCTGCTCACTTTGCTGGTGACATCTTCAGGGGCGTCCTTGATGTTCACCTTGGCGGTCACCGACATGCCCGGACGAATCTTGCCGCGCAGCGGGTTGTCCGCGGCGAAGGTCAGTTTTACCGGAATCCGCTGCACGACCTTGGTGAAGTTGCCCGTGGCATTGTCCGGCGGCAACAGGCTGAACTGCGCGCCCGAGGCGGCGAACAGGCTGTCGACCCGGGCTTCGATCGGAGTGTCGCTGTAGGCGTCGAAGGTCAGCTCGGCTTTCTGGCCGGGCTGCATGTGGCCGATCTGGGTTTCCTTGAAATTGGCCTGAATCCAGATGTCTTCGTCCGGCACGATCGACAACAGGTAAGCGCCGGCCTGCACGTATTGGCCGTTGCGTGCAGCGCGCTGGCCGATCAGGCCGCTGATGGGCGCATGGATTTCGCTGCGGGTGAGGTTCAGCTCGGCCTGGGCCCGATCGGTTTCGGCGTTGGCAATCTGTGCGTCGAGACGTTTGATCTCGGCGGTCAGTGCATTGACCTGCTGGCGCTGACTTTGCGCGTCGGCCTGGGCCTTGGCCAGTTGCGAGCGGGCGATGTGGGATTCGGCGGAGAGGGTGGTCACCCGCTCTTCCGAGACATAGCCGGGTTTGCGCAAGGTCTCGGCGCGAGTCAGGTCGATCTGCGAGCGACCCAGGCTGGCCTGGCTGGACGCGACTTGTGCTTCGCTGGCGGCAATCAGGCTGGCCTGCTGGGTCAGTTTGCTCTGGGCTTGCAGGCGCTCGGCCTGGCGAGTGGCCAGGACGGCATTGGCGCGGTCGACAGCGAGGCGGAAGTCGTCGCCTTCGAGTTTGACCAGCAACTGGCCTTTCTCGACATGCTGGTTGTCCTGCACCAGCACTTGGTCGATGCGCGCGCCCAATTGGCTCGACACACGGGTGATCTCGCCCTGGACATAAGCGTTGTCGGTGCTTTCATAAAAGCGCCCCTTGAAGAACCAGTGGGCAAACAGGCCCCCCGCAATCAACAGGACCATCAGCAGGAAGGTGAAGAGGCGACGCTTGAGTTGGGCAGGCATGAGGAAAACTGTAGTCGAGAAATTGTAAGAGAAGTTATCGGCAGGTGAATCTGGCATACAGCCGATAAACGGTAAATGCCGTCGGCCGATATCCGCGGCATACGGGCGTTACAGCCGCAACCTTGGCTTAAATGCCCTGTTCGCTGGAGCCGGGCGGGTGTCGCCTGTTACCATTCGCGCCTTGTTTGAACTTTGCTTTTTTTCTTTTCGAGACATGCCATGACCACCGTCCGCACTCGCATCGCGCCATCGCCTACCGGGGATCCCCACGTAGGTACCGCTTACATCGCCTTGTTCAACTACTGCTTTGCCAAGCAGCACGGCGGTGAGTTCATCCTGCGGATCGAAGACACCGACCAACTGCGTTCGACCCGCGAGTCCGAACAGCAGATTTTCGACGCCTTGCGCTGGCTCGGCATCGAATGGAGCGAAGGCCCTGACGTCGGCGGCCCGCACGGTCCATACCGTCAAAGCGAGCGCGGCGATATTTATCAGAAGTATTGCCAGCAACTGGTCGACCTGGGCCATGCGTTCCCGTGCTTCTGCACCGCCGAAGAACTGGACCAGATGCGCGCCGAGCAGATGGCCCGTGGCGAAACCCCGCGCTACGACGGCCGCGCGCTGCTGCTGTCCAAGGAAGAAGTCGCCCGTCGCCTGGCGGCTGGTGAGCCGCACGTTATCCGCATGAAGGTGCCGAGCGAAGGCGTCTGCGTGGTGCCGGACATGCTGCGTGGCGACGTTGAAATCCCGTGGGACCGCATGGACATGCAAGTCCTGATGAAGACCGACGGCCTGCCGACGTACTTCCTGGCCAACGTGGTCGACGATCACCTGATGGGCATCACCCATGTATTGCGCGGCGAAGAGTGGCTGCCATCGGCGCCGAAGCTGATCCTGCTTTACGAGTACTTCGGCTGGGAACAACCGGAGCTGTGCTACATGCCGCTGCTGCGTAACCCGGACAAGAGCAAGCTGTCCAAGCGCAAGAACCCGACTTCGGTGACGTTCTACGAGCGCATGGGCTTCATGCCCGAAGCGATGCTCAACTACCTGGGGCGCATGGGCTGGTCGATGCCGGACGAGCGCGAGAAGTTCTCGTTGCAGGAAATGGTCGACAACTTCGATCTGAAGCGCGTGTCCCTCGGCGGGCCGATCTTCGATATCGAGAAACTGTCCTGGCTCAACGGTCAGTGGCTGCGTGACCTGCCGGTGGAAGAGTTCGCCGCCCGCGTGCAGAAGTGGGCGTTCAATTCCGAATACATGATGAAGATCGCACCGCACGTGCAGGGCCGCGTCGAAACCTTCAGCCAGGTGGCACCGCTGGCCGGGTTCTTCTTTGCCGGTGGCGTGAACCCCGATGTCAAACTGTTCGAATCGAAGAAGCTGTCGGGCGATCAGGTCCGCCAGTTGATGCAGTTGATCCTGTGGAAACTCGAAAGCCTGCGTCAGTGGGAGAAGGACAGCATCACCGCGACCATTCAAGCGGTGGTCGAGTCCCTGGAGTTGAAGTTGCGTGATGCCATGCCGCTGATGTTCGCTGCGATCACTGGCCAGGCCAGCTCGGTGTCGGTGCTCGATGCGATGGAAATCCTCGGGCCGGACCTGACCCGTTTCCGTCTGCGCCAGGCGATCGATCTGCTGGGCGGCGTGTCGAAGAAAGAAAACAAGGAGTGGGAAAAGCTGTTGGGCGCTATCGCCTAAGAGCATTTGACCTTGTGTAGGAGCTGTCGCAGGCTGCGATCTTTTGACGTTGGCTTTCAGAAGCAAGATCAAAAGATCGCAGCCTGCGGCAGCTCCTACAGGTCCGCGTTCTGCGAAAACCTCCCGATTTTTCGGGGCGAGGGCGGTAAGTGATTGTTATGTCGGCAAAAAACTTTAAATTTTTTGAAAAATAAGTTTGACAGACTTTCGATACGCCCTTAAGATTCGCCCCGTCCTCAGCGATGACATCAACGATGAGGGGCTATAGCTCAGCTGGGAGAGCGCTTGCATGGCATGCAAGAGGTCGACGGTTCGATCCCGTCTAGCTCCACCAATTTACACTTCAAGGTCTGGCCACACCGGCCTTGGAGCGATCAACACTCAGCGTTGATCAGTTGTACAGAAGGGTTTGCGTCCCCTTCGTCTAGTGGCCTAGGACACCGCCCTTTCACGGCGGTAACAGGGGTTCGAGTCCCCTAGGGGACGCCAGTTTTACAGAAGCGATGTTGCAAGATGTCGCTCCGCCGCGAGGCGAAAAATCCGGGGCTATAGCTCAGCTGGGAGAGCGCCTGCATGGCATGCAGGAGGTCAGCGGTTCGATCCCGCTTAGCTCCACCAATTTTACAGTTCAAGGTCTGGCCACACCGGCCTTGAATCGATCAGCTCTCAGCACTGATCAGTTGTATAGAAGGGTTTGTGTCCCCTTCGTCTAGTGGCCTAGGACACCGCCCTTTCACGGCGGTAACAGGGGTTCGAGTCCCCTAGGGGACGCCACGATTACCCGCTCTGCGGGATTTTATAAGGGTCATTCAATTATTGAATGGCCCTTTTGTTTGTCTGGCGTTTGGCCAAATTCCTCCATTTCCAAAAAAACTGTTCTTCAGACCAGCGGTCACACCCATGGCTTGCTAAAATTTATTATGAGAATAATATTTCAATCGTAATATTCGGAGGCAACGATGAACGATAAAAAAGCTCAAACCCGCGAACGCATCCTCAAGGCTGCCAGCGCAGCGCTGATTCAGCGCGGCCCGGCCGAGCCAAGCGTGGGCGAAGTGATGGGCGCGGCGGGCCTGACGGTCGGCGGCTTCTACGCACACTTCGAAAGCAAGGACGCGATGATGCTGGAGGCGTTCAAGCAATTGCTCGGTCACCGCCGCGACCTGATTGCCGACATGGACAAGGAATTGACCGGCGAAGAGCGCCGCACTCTGGTGGCAGCGTTTTACCTGTCGCGCAAGCACCGTGATTCCTCCGAATCGGCGTGCCCGATCCCGGCATCGGTCGGTGAACTGGGACGGCTGCCGGAAGCGTTTCGTATTGCATTGAATGAACACGTCGAAATGATGGTTGCGCAGTTGGCGGCCAGTCCTGAAGAAACCGAAAAAGCCCTGGCCGACTTGGCCTTGATGGTGGGTGGGCTGGCTCTGGCGCGGGCGCTGGGGCCGGGAGAGTTGTCCGATCGATTACTGCGTGCCGCCAAATCGGCAGTGCGTTGACCTGAGGGCTGCGGCCTGAGGAGAATGCGATGAGCGCGTTAAAGTGGGTTCGTGGCGTTAATGGCACCTTGGGCTGGTTTGCCCCGAAACTGGTCGCTAGCAAAATGCGACTGGCCTTCATGACACCGCGGGATCTGCCGCCCCGTGACTGGGAGCTGCCGCTGTTGGCGAAGTCCGAGCGGATCACCTTGCGTTTCGGCCTCTCGGCGTTGCGTTGGGGGCAAGGCCCGGCCGTGTTGCTGATGCACGGTTGGGAAGGGCGGCCAACGCAGTTTGCCAGCCTGATCACGGCATTGGTCGATGCCGGTTACTCCGTGGTCGCGCTGGATGGTCCGGCTCACGGCCGCTCGCCGGGCAGCGAGGCGAATGTGGTGCTCTTTGCTCGTGCCATGCTCGAAGCCGCCGCCGAATTGCCGCCACTGCAAGCGGTCATCGGCCACTCCATGGGGGGCGCCAGCGCCATGCTGGCGGTGCAGTTGGGCCTGCGCACGGAAACCCTGGTCAGCATCGCCGCCCCGGCGCGGATTCTGGGCGTGTTGCGTGGATTCGCCCGCTACGTCGGACTGCCACCGAAAGCCCGTTCGGCGTTCATTCGCCAGGTCGAGCAAGACGTCAGCATGCGCGCCGCGACGCTGGATGTCGCTCACTATCAGCTGGATATGCCTGGCCTGATCGTCCACGCCGAAGATGACAGCATGGTCTCGGTCAAGGAGTCTCAGCTGATCCATGAAGCCTGGTTCGACAGCCGTTTGCTGCGCCTGCAAGAGGGTGGGCATCAGCGGGTGCTGGCTGACCCTCGGGTGATTGATGGCGTGTTATCACTGCTGGCCGGTCGCCGTCTGCAATCGCGCCAATCCGCTTGAGCATCCGTTACACTGCCCCGGTCGAAATTATCTGACCAGGGAGTCGGGCATGGGCTGGGATCGGGAAACGCCATTTATCATTGATCTGCAGGTGGACGCCGAGGACATTGACGGGTTGGGGCACGCGAACAACGCGGCCTACGTGACCTGGCTCGAACGCTGTGCCTGGCGCCACTCACAGCGCCTTGGCCTGGACCTGGTCGAATACCGGCGGCTGGACCGGGCGATGGCAGTGGTGCGCCACGAGATCGATTACCTGGCGGCAGCCTATGAAGGCGATGAGCTGCAATTGGCGACCTGGATTGTCGATTGGGATCAGCGTCTGAGAATGACCCGGCATTTCCAGTTGAAGCGACCCAGCGACAATTCGACCTTGCTGCGCGCGCAAACCACCTTCGTCTGTATCGAGCTGTCGAGCGGCAAACCCAAGCGCATGCCGGCGGAGTTCGTCGAGGGCTATGGCCCGGCATTGCTATCGCTCTAACCAATGTAGGAGCGAGCTCGCTCGCGATGGTCGTCAACGATAACGCGACCGGCCTGGCTCCCCACGGTGGTCTCAGGTTTTTCGCGAGCAATCGAGCGTCGACCGGCTGCTCCTACAGGGGGGATCTGCGATGTTCTGCAGAGTCCTGCTGAAACCAGTAAACTGCCGCACGTTTTTCCTCGAGTGTGTTTTTCATGCAAATTGCCTTGGCGCCCATGGAGGGGTTGGTCGACGACATCCTGCGCGATGTGCTGACCCGCGTGGGTGGTATTGACTGGTGCGTGACCGAGTTCATTCGGGTCAACGACCAGTTGCTGACACCTGCCTATTTCCATAAGTTCGGCCCGGAGTTGCTCAACGGCGCCCGGACGGCCTCCGGTGTGCCGCTGCGTGTGCAACTGCTCGGTTCCGATCCGGTGTGCCTGGCGGAAAATGCCGCGCTGGCCTGCGAGCTGGGTTCTGAAGTGATTGACCTGAACTTCGGCTGCCCGGCCAAGACCGTCAACAAGTCCCGTGGTGGCGCGGTGCTGCTCAAGGAACCCGAGCTGCTCAACCAGATCGTCGAACACGTCCGCCGCGCCGTCCCCGCACACATTCCGGTCACCGCCAAGATGCGCCTGGGCTTCGACAGCCCGGACGGTTCGCTGGTGTGTGCCACGGCCCTGGCCGAAGGCGGCGCCGAGCACATCGTGGTGCACGCGCGGACCAAGGTCGACGGCTACAAGCCGCCAGCGCACTGGGAGTGGATCCCTCGCGTGCAGGACGTGGTCAAGGTGCCGGTGTTCGCCAATGGCGACATCTGGAGCGTCGAAGACTGGCGGCGTTGCCGCGAGATCAGCGGCGTGGAAGACATCATGCTCGGTCGTGGCCTGGTGTCGCGCCCGGATCTCGCCCGGCAGATCGCGGCAGCGCGGGCCGGGGAGGAGGTAGTCGAGATGACCTGGGCCGAGTTGCTGCCACTGATCCAGGACTTCTGGCTGCAAGCCAAGGCGCAGATGACGCCGCGTCAATCGCCGGGTCGCTTGAAGCAATGGCTGGCGATGCTGACCCGCAATTATCCCGAGGCGGTAGAGCTGTTCACCGTGCTGCGCCGTGAGACCGAGCTGGATAATGTCTCGCATTTGCTAGGTCTGCCCGTGGCGGAAGCGGCCTGAATTTTTTTAAAAAAAGCTGAAAAAAATCTCTTGAAATGCAATCAGCGGTCCCTATCTAAGGATTACGCGATGCCGAATTCGGGTCGCGGAGACAAAAAACCTTGCTGATTGTTTTCAGGAGATTTGAATCATGGCTACTACATTTTCCCTGGCCCCACTGTTCCGTTCCTCGGTAGGTTTCGACCGTTTCAACGATCTGTTCGAGACCGCCCTGCGCAACGAGCCAGGCAGCAGCTATCCACCCTATAACGTGGAAAAACACGGCGACGATCTATACCGCATCGTCATTGCCGCGGCAGGTTTCCAGGAAGAAGATCTGGAGCTCGAAGTCGAGAAGGGTGTGCTGACGATCAGTGGCGGTAAACGCGATGCGAACGAAGACGTCACTTATCTGTATCAGGGCATTGCGCAACGTGCCTTCAAACTGTCCTTCCGGCTGGCGGACCACATCGAGATCAAGGCTGCCGGCCTGAGCAACGGTCTGTTGAGCATCGACCTGCTGCGAGTGGTACCGGAAGAGGCGAAAGCCAAGCGCATCCCGATCAACGGCACGCAGAAGAAGGCTCTGCAACACTGAGTCGAGCCCGAAGCCGGGTCGTGTGATTGATCAGGTAGCCGGCCGAAACGAAAAGACCCCGACTTGTCGGGGTCTTTTTTTGACTCAAGTCCAGCCCCATGCACTGCAAAATAATCATTGCACGCCCCGTGATCGGTGGATTCCCAACGTGATGAGGTAGCGCTCCTCCGTGGGACGCTTGTTGTCCCTGAAGCGACTGACCACCAGCATCAGTTGGTACTTGTTACCGGCTCGCCAATAGGCTGTACCGCCTTTGTTGACGTCGCGCAGTTGGGCTCGCCATTGCGGGGTGTCGGCGAACGATGGGTAGTCCTTGAGCCGGATGGGTACCCAGCCGGCTTTACGCCATTGCTCTTGCAGATCAAGTACGACCTTGAGGGTGTCGTCGAGCAGTAGTGGCTCGATTTGCGGGGACATGCGGACGCTGTTGATCACCTCTTGGTTATAAATAATCGTAAAAAAGCTGGCTAGCGGGGTTATAAAGCCGTACTCGGGATCCATGAAACGCAGACGGGCATCGGTCTTTGGAATGTTGAACGACACCTGCCCGGGAATAGCCGGACCGATGGCCGCGCTGGAGCGCTGACGCATAGCCTCGTAAGGCTCGCCAATGAGTAGGGCGATTTCCGGTTCATCCGACAGGACTTGAATTGCCGCTGCTGTCAGGAGGGCCGCGACTGCCAGCAACGAGAAGCTGCGGCGCCAGCCCACACGATGCAACAGACTCATCGCACTCCTCCACTTAGAGCGATCTCCCGAATCGACTGCTCAATCTGGTCGTGCTGGTCGCTATGCAGCAAATCGTCAAACTGCGCCGCGGCTTTGAGCACGAAGGCCATGCGCCGCTCGACGTCAGCCAGGTCGGCGAAGGGAAAGTTGCTAAACCCAATGGTGCGCCCGTCCTCAATACACAGGTTCAAGGATTCGTCCACGGCGTGGCCAGTGACAGCTTGATGAGATAGCGTTCCTCGGTGGGATGCCTGTAATCCTTGAAGCGATTAACCACCAGCATTACTTGATACTGGTTGCCCGCATGCCAATAGGTTTTGCCGCCTTGGTTCACGTCCCGTAATTTGACACGCCATTGCGGGGTGTCGGCGAACGATGGGAACTCCTCGATCCGTATGGGTACCCAGCCGGCATTGCGCCATTGCTCCTGCAAATCCAGCACGACCTTGAGGGTGTCGTCGAGCAGCAGCGGCTCGATTTGCGGGGACATGCGGACGCCGTCGATCCGCTGATCGCGACCGAACCCCACTGTGAAGAAGCGGGCCAGTGGGGTTACAAAGCCGTACTTGGGATCAATGAAGCGCAGACGAGCATCGGATTTCGGAATACGGAACCATGCGTGACCAGGAATAGCTGAGCCAATGCTTGCGCTAGAGCGCTGGCGCATGGCTTCGTACGGTTCGCCAATCATCAAGGCGATTTCCGGTTCATCCGACAGGGATTGAATCGCCGCTGTTGTCAGGAGGGCCGCGACTGCCAGCATCAATAAGCAGCGGCACCAGCCCACACGATGCAGCAGGCTCATCGCACGCCACCACCGACGGCAATCTCCCGAATCGACTGCACAATGTGGTCGCGCTGGTCGCTTTGCAGCAAATCATCAAACTGCGCCGCGGCTTTGAGCACGAAGGCCATGCGCCGCTCGACGTCAGCCAGGTCGGCGAAGGGAAAGTTGCTAAACCCAATGGTGCGCCCGTCCTCGACGGGACGGCACTGACTGGCCAGGGTCAGTTCAATGGCCTGAGCCGCCCCGGAAGGAAAGTTGGTGACGTAGGAGAAATGGTTACCGCGCAACAACCATTTCAGTCCAGTGTCATCGTACATCGCCGGTTGCAGGATGTTGACCTGTTCGTGCTTGGCAAGATGTTCAACACTTTCGGCAATATTGCCAGCATCGATCGCCTCGAAGGCCAGGAGGATTTCCCTCTGTTCAGTACCGAACTCCAGCGTTTCCTGCCCCACCGGCCATAGCACCGGGTGTTCACCTTGCCCGTAAATCTTGCTACGCGAAGGCAGACAAGCCTTCAACGCCGCCAACCCCCGCTCCGCATAAAACACATGCAACGGATACACATCCAGGAACAGCGTGGTATTGCCCATGGCCAGCATCTCGTGCACGAACCGGTACATCCGTTGCGCGAGGGGCAGCGCACTGTCGACACCCCAATGGGTGAAGCCCCACACCGGGTTGTCACGGTTGGCCTGTTCGTAGTCGCGTTGACGCTGTTCATACGCCTTTATCGTCGCCCGCTTTTCGCGCTCAGTGCCGCTGAGCAACCCCACCAGTCCTTGCCTGGCGCTGTCCCTCAACTGCTGCATCGCCTCTGTTTCAGCCTGCATCTTCTCGACCGACTCGGCCGCGTGCAGCAGGCCGCAGCCCACCTGCTTGGAGGCAAAGGCCGCCAGGCCCGCCCACTGAAAACGCGGATCGTGGCGCCACAGCTGGGCGTAGGCGGCATTGATCGCCTTGTTGCGTGTTTTCGGATCGGTGATCAGCTGGCCGCCCGGCGCCACGACCTTTTCGACCCTTTGCTGGTAGCTGCGCCAGAGATTCTCGCAGGCCTGTCCCGGCCGTTCGCTGGCGCTCGTTGCAGGACGGCTCGGGGGCGACGTGAGGCTGGAAGGGCGAGGTTCGGCTGTCGAAGGGCGAGGCGTGACCGGCGTCGTGGGTTGAGCGGTGGATCGGGCACGCGGCGCGAAGCCTCCCTCGATCTGTTGACACCTGAGGGTCTGGTTGGCAATCAGCCGCGGCGGTGGGTCGCACTTACACTTGCACAGATCACCGTCCAGAGCGGCGTTACGCTCCTCCAACAGGTCCACCAGACGCGGGCCGTCGCAGACAATCGTCCCGGTGCTGTCGCATTTCGGGCAATCGACCTCATCGCCTTCGCGGGCCATGGCCTGGCCATTGATCGTGCTGCAGTCCCAGCCGGTACGCACGGTGCCGTCGGCAGTGGTTTTGGCCCCGACGGTGATGTGATAGCGCCTCATGCCTGATTTGTCCTTGTGTTATCTGCAGGGACGAGCACGCTAGGTGAGGCGATAAGGGAGATAAATCAGACGTTTCTTTATCTGGTGTAGGTTTTTTCTGTATTCAAGTCACCTGATGATTGGCGAGTGAGAATGATCCCCCCGCCGCCTATTTGAGCAACAACTGAAACTCCTCCACCGGCAACGGCTGACTGTGCAAATACCCTTGGTAGAAGTGACAGTCCAACCCCTGCAAGAACTCCAGCTGCTCCGCTGTTTCCACCCCTTCGGCAATCACTTTCAAGTCCAGGCTGTGGGCCATGGCGACGATGGCGCGGATGATCTCGGCGTCGTTCGGGTCGCTGGTGGCGTCGCGGATGAACGACTGGTCGATTTTCAGGGTGTCGACCGGCAAGCGCTTGAGGTAGGTCAGCGAGGAATAGCCGGTGCCGAAGTCGTCCATGGCGAAGCTCACACCGAGTTTTTTCAGGCGGCGCATTTTGCTGATGGTGTCTTCCAGGTTCTGGATGACGATGCCTTCGGTGATTTCCAGCTTCAACAGGGAGCAGGGCAGGCCATAGCTGGCCAGGCTGCTTTCGACGCGCTCGACGAAGTCGTTCTGGCGGAACTGGCGCGGGCTGATGTTCACGCACAAGCTGAATTTGTAAGGGTCTATCAAGCCTTTGTCGATCAGTTGCTTGAAGGCCTGGCAGGCTTCGTCGAGGATCCAGGTGCCGACCTCCAGAATCAGTCCGCTGTCTTCCAGCACCTTGATGAACTCGGTGGGTGACTGTTTGCCGAGCTCCGGATGATTCCAGCGCACCAAGGCCTCGGCACCGACGATGCGGTCGCCCCGGGCGTCGACCTGGGGTTGGTAATGCACGCGAAATTCGCCCCGGGAAAGCGCCAGGCGCAAGTCGGTTTCCATGCGCAGGCGTTCGCTCGCGGCCTTTTGCATGGTGTTGTGGTACATCTGCGCGGTATTGCGCCCCGAGTCCTTGGCACGATAGAGCGCGATGTCGGCGCGCTTGAGCAGGTCGGTCGGGGTCGAGCCGTGATCGGGGATCAGCGCAATGCCGATGCTTGGCGTCACTTGCAGGCGCTGGCCATCGAGGAACATCGGTTCGGACAGCAGTTCGCGGAGGGTGTCGGCCAGTTCGCGAACCTGGTCGCTGACCTCGCTGCGCGAGCCTTCGAGGCCGCTGAGCAGTACCACGAATTCGTCACCGCCCAGGCGCGCAACGGTGTCTTCCATGCGCACGCTGGCCTCCAGGCGCGCGGTGATGATTTTCAGCACGGTATCGCCCACCGGATGCCCGAGGGAGTCATTGATGTGCTTGAAATGGTCGAGGTCGAGGAACATCAGCGCGCCGCGCAGGTTATGCCGTTTGAGCAGGGCGATCTGCTGGCTCAGGCGGTCCATCAGTAATGCCCGATTGGGCAGGTTGGTCAGTGAATCGTGGTAGGCCAGGTGGCGAATCTGCGCTTCGGCGTTTTTCAGCAGGCTGACGTCTCGCGCGGTCAACAGCAGGCAGGCGGTTTCATTGAGGGTGATCGGCTCCACCGAGACTTCGACGGTGAGCAGTTCGCCGCGCTTGTTGCGCCCGAGCATTTCCTGGTGATGAACCCGGCCCTTGATCTGCAGTTCCGCCAGCAGCGCCGAGCGTTGTTTTTCTTCAGCCCAAATCCCCACCTGATACACCGTGCGGCCCACCACTTCTTCGGCGCGGTAGCCGGTCAGGCGGCAGAAGCCGTCGTTGACCTCCAGGTAGCGCCCGGTGTCGCGCTCGGTGATGGTGATGGCGTCGGGGCTGGAGTGGAACGCCTTGGCGAATTTCTCTTCACTGGCCTTGAGCGCCGCTTCCGAGCGCTGTTGCTGGGTGATATCGCGCAGCGTAGTGACGATGCAGGGCTGGTCGCCGACGCTGATCTGGCGGCTGGAAATCACGCAGGTCAGGACCTGTCCGTCCTTGTGCTGGACGAGAATGGCGACGTTGTTCAGGCCTTGTTCGCGGATCACTTGTTCGATCCGTCGCAGACTTTTCGCTGACGCGTCCCACAGGCCTATTTCGTCGGCGCTGCGGCCGATCACATCGGCGGTGCTCCAGCCGAAGGTCTGGGTGAAGCTGGAGTTGATTTCAATGAACAGGCCACTGTCCTGGTGGGTGACGCAGATCGGATCGGGGCTGACCTGGAACAGCGTGGCGAATTTCTCTTCAGAGGCCACCAGCCGTTGTTCGCGCTCCACCTGGTCGGTGATGTCGAGCAATGTGCCGGCCATGCGCACCGGCACGCCGTTGTCATCGCGGTAGAGGCGGGCGCGGCTTTCCAGGTAGCGCGAGCTGCCGTCAGGCAATTGCACGCGGTAGGTCAATTGATAGTTGCCGGCCGGGCCTTCACGCAGGCTGCGGTAAGCGTCGCGCATGGTGTCGCGTTCTTCGCCGGGCACGCCTTCGAAAAACTCGTCGAAGGACTCGTGAAAGGGTTTGGCCTCCAGGCCGTGCAGTTGGGCGGCCCGTGCCGATCCGTAGAGCATGCCGCTGGGGATGTGCCAGTCCCAGGTGCCGAGCTGCGCGGAGTCCAGGGCCAGGTCGAGGCGTTCCTGGCTGTCCTTGAGGGCGTGTTCGGCGGCTTTGCGTTCGGTGGTGTCCAGGAACGTGCTCAGTAGATAGGGCTGGCCTTCGAGCTCGACTTTTTGCGCGCTGAGGATACCGTCATGGATCTGGCCATTGCTGGCGCGAAACTGCACTTCCATGCTCACCAGTTCGCCTTTGGCCTTGGTGGCCCTGACCAGGTCGGCCCGTTGCTCGGGATACACCCACAGCCCCAGCTCCAGCGTGGTGCGGCCGATTGCGTTTTGCACCGGCCAACCGAACAGGCTTTCGAAATGCTGGTTGGCTTCGGAGATCAGGCCGTCCTCCTGGCGGGTCAGCAGGACCATGTTCGGGCACAGGTGAAACAGGGTGGCGAAGCGTTTTTCCGAGCTGCTCAACGCCTGTTCGCGCTGGCGCTGGTGGGTAATCTCGCGGATCACGCCGATCATCCGTGGCCTGCCGTGTTTGTCCGGCAACAGGCTGCCGTTGATTTCCAGCCAGTGCAGGCTGCCATCGGGCCAGCGGATGCGGTGATGCATCGCTTGCTCCAGCGGCGCGCCAGCGATGACCGCGTGGAAGGCGCGAAGGGTTTTCGCGCGATCCTCCGGGGGCAGCAGGTCGAGGTATTCCAGATCCGATGGCAACGGTTTGCGGGGGTCGAAGCCGAACAGCGCCTGCGTGCCCCGGGACCAGCTGATCTGCCCGCGCTCGATGTCCCAATACCAGGCGCCCAGGCGGGCGCCGTTGAGCGCGGCCAGTAATTGCGAGGCACTTTCCCAGCTCTGTTCGGAGCTTTTCGGATCAAGTGCCTGAATTCGCGGCATCGGCGGAATACGGTCTACAGATTTCGGCATTGGCAAGCCTTGAGCTGAGTTTGGGCTTTTGTTGCAGGAATTCTCGGCTCTATAGGAGTAGCACAAGTTAGCCTTGAGTCCCTGGCGGATCGAGTTGAGCGTCCAGCAAGGCCATGAAGGCCCGCGCAGCATTCGACAGCGTCCTTTCTGTGTGCAGGATATAGCCTAGCTGGCGAGTGAGCTGTATGCCCGGCAAAGGTATGCGTGCTACCTGGTCATCGAGCATGGTGCGCGGCAAAACGCTCCAGGCCAGGCCAATCGAGACCATCATCTTGATGGTTTCCAGATAGTTGGTGCTCATGGCGATGTTTGGCGTCAGGCCCTGGGCTTCGAACAGCCGTTGCACAATGTGGTGCGTAAAGGTATTGCCGCCGGGGAAGACCGCCGGGTGCCGGGCGATGTCCGCCAGGCTGACCTTGCCGTTATTGAGCAGTGAATGCTCCGGGGCGACCACGAAATCCAGCGGGTCGTCCCACACCGGGGTGGCCTTGACTAGCGCATGGGGTTCCGGTGCCAGGGTGATGACCGCCAGTTCGGCGCGTCCATGGAGAATTTCCTCGTAGGCCACTTCCGAATCGAGAAACTGAATATCCAGCGCCACTTGTGGGTAGCGTCGGGTGAACTCCCTTAATAAAGGCGGCAAACGGTGCAGGCCGATATGGTGACTGGTGGCCAGGGTCAGTCGGCCGGTCACCTCGCCTGTGAGGTTGGTCAAGGCGCGGCGCGTATCATCGAGGACATTCAGAATCTGGTAGGCCCGCGGCAGCAGGGCGCGCCCGGCCTCGGTCAGGCTCACCTCACGACCCAGGCGATCGAACAGCCGCACCTTCAATTGCTGCTCCAGCCCGGCGATGCGTTTGCTGATGGCCGGCTGGGTCAGGTGCAGCCGTTCGCCGGCACCGGAGAAACTTCCGGTCTCGGCGATGGCAATAAAGGCATTGAGGTTGGCCAGGTCCATGGTTGCATTCCAGTTGGTTATCCAAAGCATA
Organism: Pseudomonas sp. GL-R-19; assembly: GCF_019956375.1. Taxonomy (NCBI): domain Bacteria; kingdom Pseudomonadati; phylum Pseudomonadota; class Gammaproteobacteria; order Pseudomonadales; family Pseudomonadaceae; genus Pseudomonas; species Pseudomonas sp. GL-R-19. The sequence goes on from NZ_JAHBDJ010000019.1 coordinate 39,774, forward strand.
AAAAATATGAATTTGAGTTATTTAATGTAACCCCATAGGATCAGCCTCACAAGCCAAAGGGTTATTGAAAACTTTCAAGATCCGGGGCATAGAAACAAGCTGATGAGGAACCGTCTGATGGCCGGCAAAACGCTCTACGACAAGCTCTGGGATTCGCATTTGGTCAAGCAGCGCGACGATGGCTCTGCGCTGATCTACATCGATCGTCACATCATCCACGAAGTGACCTCGCCGCAAGCCTTTGAAGGTCTGCGTCTGGCCGGGCGCAAGCCATGGCGCATCGATGCCAACATCGCGACCCCGGACCACAACGTACCGACCACGCCGGAGCGCAAGGGCGGCATCGACGCCATCGTTGACCAGGTCTCGCGCCTGCAAGTGCAGACCCTCGATGACAACTGCGATGAATACGGCATCGTCGAGTTCAAGATGAACGACGTTCGCCAGGGCATCGTCCACGTCATCGGCCCGGAGCAGGGCGCAACCTTGCCGGGCATGACCGTGGTCTGCGGCGACTCCCACACCTCGACCCACGGCGCATTCGGCGCATTGGCTCACGGTATTGGCACTTCCGAGGTCGAGCATGTGCTCGCCACCCAGTGCCTGGTCGCCAAGAAAATGAAAAATATGCGGGTAACGGTCGAAGGCCAGTTGCCGTTCGGCGTGACCGCCAAGGACATCGTGCTTGCCGTGATCGGCAAGATCGGCACCGCTGGCGGTAACGGCCACGCCATCGAATTCGCCGGCAGCGCAATACGCGACCTGTCCGTCGAAGGCCGCATGACCATCTGCAACATGTCCATCGAGGCCGGCGCTCGCGTAGGCCTGGTGGCTGCGGACGAAAAAACCGTGGCTTACGTCAAGGGCCGTCCTTTCGCCCCGAAAGGCGCGGAATGGGACCTGGCCGTTGAAGCCTGGAAAGACCTGGTTTCCGATGCCGACGCCGTCTTTGACACCGTTGTCGAACTCAATGCAGCCGACATCAAGCCACAAGTCAGCTGGGGCACCTCGCCGGAAATGGTGTTGGCGGTTGATCAGAACGTGCCGGATCCTGCGAAGGAAATGGACCTGGTCAAGCGCGACTCCATCGTCCGGGCCTTGAAATACATGGGTTTGACCGCCAACCAGGCGATCACCGACATTCAGCTCGACCGTGTGTTCATCGGTTCCTGCACCAACTCGCGGATCGAAGACCTGCGTGCGGCGGCCGTGATCGCCAAGGGCCGCAAAGTGGCCTCGACCATCAAGCAGGCCATCGTGGTGCCGGGCTCGGGTCTGGTGAAGGCCCAGGCCGAATCGGAAGGCCTGGACAAGATTTTCCTCGAAGCCGGTTTCGAATGGCGCGAGCCGGGTTGCTCGATGTGCCTGGCGATGAACCCGGACCGTTTGGAATCCGGCGAGCATTGCGCGTCGACCTCCAACCGTAACTTCGAAGGCCGTCAGGGCGCCGGTGGCCGTACGCACCTCGTCAGCCCGGCCATGGCCGCGGCCGCCGCGGTGAACGGTCGTTTCATCGACGTCCGTGAATTGATCCAGGGAGCGCAGTAAGCATGAGAGCATTTACCCAACATACTGGTCTTGTCGCGCCTTTGGATCGTGCCAACGTCGACACCGACCAGATCATTCCGAAACAGTTTCTGAAGTCGATCAAGCGCACGGGTTTCGGCCCGAACCTGTTCGATGAGTGGCGTTACCTGGATGTGGGCCAGCCTTATCAGGACAACTCCAAGCGTCCGCTGAACAAGGACTTTGTCCTCAATGCCGAACGCTACCAGGGCGCCAGCGTGTTGCTGGCCCGTGAGAACTTCGGTTGCGGCTCCAGCCGCGAGCACGCGCCGTGGGCGCTGGAAGAGTACGGTTTCCGCAGCATCATCGCGCCGAGCTATGCCGACATCTTCTTCAACAACAGTTTCAAGAACGGCTTGCTGCCGATCATCTTGAGCGATGCCGAAGTCGATGAGCTGTTCCAGCAGGTCGAGGCCACTCCGGGCTATCAATTGCAGGTCGATCTGCAAGCCCAGACCGTGACCCGCCCTGATGGCAAGGTGCTGAGCTTCGAAATCGATGCCTTCCGCAAGCATTGCCTGCTCAACGGCCTGGACGATATCGGCCTGACGTTGCAGGACCATGAGGCAATTGCGACGTTTGAGGCCAAGCACCGGGCTAGCCAGCCTTGGTTGTTTCGCGACGCGTGACTGATCCGACATTTCGGTAGGTAGGGCCGGCCTCTTCGCGAGCAGGCTCGCTCCCACAGGGATTTTGTAAACACTGAAAATCCAATGTGGGAGCGAGCCTGCTCGCGAAGGCGGCAGCCCAAACACCCCAAGACTCACCCCCAAAAGGAAGTCCCCATGACCAGCACCGCCCAGCACACCCAGGTAGTCCAGAAGCAATTCGGTGAACAGGCCTCGGCCTACCTGAGCAGCGCCGTCCACGCTCAAGGCACCGAATTCGCGCTGCTGCAGGCTGAGCTGGCCGGGCAGGGCGATGCGAAAGTTCTGGACCTGGGTTGCGGTGCCGGTCACGTGAGTTTTCACGTAGCCTCATTGGTGAAAGAAGTGGTGGCCTACGACCTGTCGCAGCAGATGCTCGACGTGGTGACCGCTGCCGCCGTCGATCGTGGTTTGAGCAACGTGTCCACGGTCAACGGTGCCGCCGAGCGCCTGCCGTTCGCCGATGGCGAATTCGATTTCGTCTTCAGCCGTTATTCGGCGCACCATTGGAGCGATCTGGGCGTGGCGTTGCGGGAAGTGCGCCGGGTGTTGAAACCGGGCGGTGTGGCGGCGTTCGTCGACGTATTGTCACCGGGTAGCCCGCTGTTCGACACTTACCTGCAAAGCGTCGAAGTGCTGCGCGACACCAGTCATGTGCGCGATTATTCTGCTGGCGAGTGGTTGCGCCAGGTCAGCGAGGCGGGGCTGCACACGCGCAGTACCACTCGTCAGCGCCTGCGTCTGGAGTACAACAGCTGGGTCGAGCGCATGCGCACACCTGAAGTGATGCGCGCGGCGATCCGCGCGTTGCAGCAGTCGATGGGCAACGAAGTACGCGAATATTTCGAGATTGAGGCCGATGGTTCGTTCAGTACGGATGTGCTGGTACTGATGGCAGAACGATAGGCGCTGAGCGATAGAATTTTTCCGGGAGCGCCCCAGGGCGCACCGACTGATGACATGAGGAAAGCATGAGCAAGCAGATTCTGATTCTCCCAGGTGACGGTATTGGCCCGGAAATCATGGCCGAAGCGGTCAAGGTGCTGGAACTGGCCAGCGACAAGTTCGCCCTGGGCTTCGAACTGAGCCACGACGTGATCGGCGGTGCGGCCATCGACAAGCATGGCGTGCCCCTGGCCGACGAAACCCTGGAACGTGCCCGTGCGGCCGACGCCGTGTTGCTGGGCGCCGTTGGCGGCCCGAAATGGGATGCCATCGAGCGTGACATCCGCCCTGAGCGCGGCCTGTTGAAGATCCGTGCGCAACTGGGCCTGTTCGGCAACCTGCGCCCGGCGATCCTGTACCCGCAACTGGCCGAGGCTTCCAGCTTGAAGCCGGAAATCGTTTCCGGGCTGGACATCCTGATCGTGCGTGAGCTGACCGGCGGTATCTACTTCGGCGCGCCTCGTGGCACTCGTACCCTGGAAAACGGCGAACGTCAGTCCTACGACACCCTGCCGTACAGCGAAAGCGAAATCCGTCGTATCGCCCGTGTCGGTTTCGACATGGCCATGGTCCGCGGCAAGAAGCTGTGCTCGGTGGACAAGGCCAACGTACTGGCCTCCAGCCAGTTGTGGCGTGAAGTGGTCGAGCAAGTGGCCAAGGATTATCCTGAAGTCGAACTGAGCCACATGTACGTCGACAACGCCGCCATGCAGCTGGTACGCGCGCCGAAGCAGTTCGATGTGATCGTCACCGATAACATGTTCGGCGACATCCTGTCCGACCAGGCCTCGATGCTCACCGGTTCCATCGGCATGCTGCCGTCGGCGTCCCTGGACACCCACAACAAAGGCATGTACGAACCGTGCCACGGTTCGGCGCCGGACATCGCGGGCAAAGGCATTGCCAACCCGCTGGCGACCATTCTGTCGGTGTCGATGATGCTGCGTTACAGCTTCAACCAGCAGGCCGCAGCCGATGCCATCGAGAAAGCGGTGAGCCTGGTGCTGGATCAGGGCTTGCGCACGGGCGACATCTGGTCGGCCGGTTGCACTAAAGTCGGTACGCAGGAAATGGGTGACGCAGTAGTCGCCGCGCTGCGGAATCTGTAATCTCTCGGGCCCGCTGCCAAATTCAAGACAAGGCAGCGGTCCACATTTCAAGAAGGTGTAGTTGCGATGAAACGTGTAGGTCTGATCGGTTGGCGCGGTATGGTCGGTTCCGTGCTCATGCAGCGGATGCTGGAAGAGCAGGATTTCGATCTTATCGAGCCGGTGTTTTTCACCACTTCCAATGTCGGTGGCCAAGGCCCGTCCGTGGGTAAGGACATTGCTCCGCTCAAGGACGCTTACAGCATTGAAGAGCTGAAAACCCTCGACGTGATTCTGACCTGCCAGGGTGGCGACTACACCAGCGAAGTCTTCCCCAAGCTGCGTGAAGCCGGCTGGCAGGGTTACTGGATCGACGCCGCTTCCAGCCTGCGCATGCAGGATGACGCGGTGATCGTTCTGGACCCGGTCAACCGCAAGGTGATCGACCAGCAGCTGGACGCGGGCACCAAGAACTACATCGGCGGCAACTGCACCGTCAGCCTGATGCTGATGGGGCTGGGTGGCCTGTTCGAAGCCGGTCTGGTGGAGTGGATGAGCGCCATGACCTATCAGGCGGCCTCCGGTGGCGGGGCGCAGCACATGCGTGAACTGATCAAGCAGATGGGCGTGACCCACGCCGCTGTCGCCGATCAACTGGCCGATCCGGCCAGCGCGATCCTCGACATCGACCGTCGTGTTGCCGACGCCATGCGCAGTGACGCGTACCCGACCGAAAACTTCGGCGTACCGCTGGCCGGCAGCCTGATCCCGTGGATCGACAAGGAACTGCCGAACGGCCAGAGCCGCGAAGAGTGGAAGGCCCAGGCCGAGACCAACAAGATCCTCGGTCGCTTCAAGAGCCCGATCCCGGTCGATGGCATCTGCGTGCGCATCGGCGCCATGCGCTGCCACAGCCAGGCGCTGACCATCAAGCTGAACAAAGACGTACCGATCGCTGATATCGAAGGGTTGATCAGCCAGCATAACCCTTGGGTCAAGCTGGTGCCGAACAACCGCGAAATCAGCATGCAGGAGCTGAGCCCGACGAAAGTCACCGGCACCCTGAACGTGCCAGTCGGCCGTCTGCGCAAGCTGAACATGGGTTCGCAGTTCGTCGGCGCGTTCACCGTCGGCGACCAGTTGCTGTGGGGCGCGGCCGAACCGCTGCGCCGCATGCTGCGGATCTTGCTCGAGCGTTGATCGGTTGATGCAATGAAAGAACCCGTGCCTTGCAAGAGGTACGGGTTTTTTTATGGTTATCTGCTTTGGTTGATGTGTTGTCTGATCTGGCCCCATCGCGAGCAGGCTCGCTCCTACAATGGTTGGTGTTGCCATCAACCCCTGTAGGAGCGAGCCTGCTCGCGATGGGGCCGGGCCGGGCACCACGGAATTGCCTGCATGCCACTCTCCCGGTAAAGTGCCGCTCCCCCCGTTTCGCCAGAGGTAAAACCCATGAGCCAGTCCATTGATATTGCCGTGATCGGCGCCACCGGTACTGTCGGCGAAACGCTCGTGCAGATTCTCGAAGAGCGCGATTTCCCGATCGGCACCCTTCATTTGTTGGCCAGCAGCGAATCGGCCGGCAGTTCCGTACCGTTTCGCGGCAAGAACGTGCGGGTGCGGGAAGTCGATGAGTTCGACTTCAGCAAGGTGCAGTTGGCTTTCTTTGCGGCCGGCCCGGCGGTTTCGTTGAGTTTTGCTTCCCGCGCGACCGATGCCGGATGCTCGGTGATCGATCTCTCCGGTGCCTTGCCGGCCGAAAAGGCGCCGCAGGTCGTGCCTGAGGCCAACGCTCAGGTGTTGGCCGGCTTGAAAAAACCGTTTCAGGTCAGCAGTCCAAGTCCGTCGGCCACCACGCTGGCGGTAGTGCTCGCGCCGCTCATGGATTTGCTCGATTTGCAGCGCATCAGCCTGACCGCCAGCCTCGCGGTATCGGCCCAGGGCCGCGAGGCCGTGAGCGAGCTGGCGCGGCAGACTGCCGAGCTGCTGAATGTGCGGCCGCTGGAGCCGAAATTCTTTGATCGGCAGATGGCCTTCAACCTGTTGGCCCAGGTCGGAAAACCGGATGAGCAAGGTCATACGTTGCTGGAAAAGCGCCTGGTGCGTGAGCTGCGCCAGGTCATGGCGCGGCCGTCATTGAAGATTTCCGTCACATGCATTCAAGCCCCGGTGTTTTTTGGCGATAGCTATAGCGTGACCCTGCAGTCCGCGAGTGAAATCGACCTGGCGAAAGTCAATGCGGCCCTGGAAGACGCACCCGGCATCGAGCTGGTGGAGGCCGGTGATTACCCGACCCCGGTGGGCGATGCGGTAGGGCAGGATGTGGTCTACGTCGGTCGGGTTCGCCAGGGTATCGACGACCCGTCGGAACTTAATCTGTGGCTGACGTCAGATAACGTACGCAAAGGCGCCGCGCTCAATGCTGTGCAGCTGGCCGAGTTGTTGCTTAAAGACCTGCTGTAAAAGATACTTTGCAACAATTTGTCGAATGATTACGCGCGACGACCCTCGCCGTTGCGCGCAATGCCTTACGGCAGCGACTATCAATATCTTCTCGCTGGCCGAGGAATGTTCAAACTAAGGAAGAGCTAATGGTTCAAGTTCGCAAACTGGTGTTAGCAATAGCGGCCGCCTCGGCGCTGTCCTCCGGTATGGCGCATGCCCTCGGGCTCGGGGAGTTGACCCTGAAATCGACGCTCAACCAGCCATTGGTAGCGGAAATCGAGCTGCTCGATGTCAAGGATCTCACCGCTGCCGAAGTGGTGCCGAGCCTGGCCTCACCAGACGACTTCGCCAAGGCCGGTGTCGACCGCCAGGCGTTTCTGAACGACTTGACCTTCACTCCGGTGCTAAACGCCAGCGGCAAAAGCATCCTGCGCGTGACCTCCAGCAAGCCACTCTCCGAACCCATGGTGAAGTTCCTGGTTCAGGTCATGTGGCCGAACGGTCGTTTGCTGCGCGATTACAGTGTGCTGCTCGATCCGTCCAAATTCTCGCCGCAAACCGCTGAAGCGGCAGCGCAACCAACGTCAACGGTTGCCGCGCCCGTCACCGGTGCGACCAAAGCGTCCCAATACACCACCACACCGCGCGATACCCTGTGGGAAATCGCCGCGAAGGCGCGTAATGGCGGTTCGATCCAGCAAACCATGCTGGCCATCCAGGCGCTGAACCCGGACGCCTTCATTGACGGCAATATCAACCGCTTGAAAACCGGCCAGGTGCTGCGCCTGCCGGACCAGGCGCAAAGCGCCGGCCTGCCGCAACCCAAGGCCATTGCCGAAGTGGCCGCGCAAAACAAGGCTTGGCGTCAGGGTCGTCGTTATGTGGCGAAACCCGGGGCAGGAGAGCAACAGCTCGACGCCACCAATCGCGCACGCACCGATGGTGCTCCGGTTCAAGCGGCCACTGACAAGCTGAGCCTGGTTTCTGCCGAGTCCGGCAAGAACCGTGGCAAAGGACCTGCCGGCGATGCCAGGGCCCTCAGCAACAAGCTGGCGGTGACCCAGGAAAGCCTCGACACCAGTCGTCGTGATAACGCCGAGCTGAAGAGCCGCATGGCCGACCTGCAAAGCCAGGTGGACAAGCTGCAGCGCCTGATCGAGCTGAAGAACAACCAATTGGCCAAGTTGCAGGCCGAGGGCGCAAATGGCGCCCCGGCTGCTGCGACGGCTCCGGCAATGTCGGCCGAACTGGCTGCCAACCCGGCCACGGCACCTGCTCCGGCTGAAACTGCGCCAGTGGTTACACCGCCCGAGGCAGCTCCAGCGACGTCCGACGATCAGAAGTTCAATGAGTTGCTGACCAATCCGGTGCTGCTGGGCCTGGTGGGTGGCGGCGCGGTGATTCTGCTGCTCTTGCTGCTGTTGCTGGCGCGCCGCCGCAAAGCCCGGCAAGCAGCCGAGAAGCATTTGCGCATGGCCCGTGCCTTGGCCGAAGAGCAGCCGTTCTCGGCCGATTTCGACTTGCCGGAAAGCAGCTTCGAAGGCCTGGAAGTTCCACTGCCGAGCGCGAAGCTGGCGACTGCTCCGGCGCCTGCTCCCGCGCCAGCGCCGGTAGTCGCTCCAGTCGTGATGACCACGCCGATCGCCGCGCCATTGGTGGCGCCGGCTGCCGAGCGTTCCGATGATGTGTTGAGCCAGGCTCAGTCGCACATCAATGCCGGTCGCTTGAATCAGGCTGCCGCGTTGCTGGAGGATGGCGTCAAGCAAGAGCCTCAGCGCAGCGATTTGCGCTTGAAACTGATGGAGGTCTACGGACAGCAAGGCGATCGCGATGCGTTCGTCGGCCAGGAGCGTCAGTTGGTGGCCAATGGCGACAACTTCGCCAAGGTTGAAAAACTCAAAAGCCGTTTCCCGGCCATGGCGCTGGTGGCTGCCGGTGGCATCGCCGCAGCCGCCGTTGCCGCCGAGCTGGATGCGCAATACGTCAAGGATCTGTTGCTCGATGAGCCGCAAGCACCGGTACCGGAGCCAGCGCCGTTCGAGGATGACCTCGACAGCGCCTTCGACCTGAGCCTGGATGATCTGGACGCGATCACGCCTGTGGCGCCTGTACCTGCGCCGGAGCCTGAAGTGGCGGCGCTGGCAGACCTGGATGAATTCCCGCTGGACGACGATCTGAGTTTTGAGTCGGTGTTGCAGCAACAGACTGAAATCAAGGAAAACCTCGACGATCTGTCGGACTTCGACCTCGACCTGGATCTCGGTGCAGAACCGTTGCCGGCGATGCTGGCTGAAGACGATTTCCTGCTGGATCTGGACGAAGGCGTAAAGGACTTTCCAGTTGCCGAAACCCCGGCCGTTCCCGAGGTCGCACTGGATGATCTGGAATTGCCGGCCGATTTCGACCTGTCGCTGGCCGACGAAATGGACGCACCGGATGCCTTCGCGGCAGAGCTGGATGATGTCAACGCCGAGTTGGAGAGCTTGTCCAGCAGCATCGGCGAGCCGACCTTCACCGAAGCAGATGCCGCGCTGGGCGACGATGATGACTTCGACTTCCTCTCGGGCACTGACGAAGCCGCCACCAAGCTCGATCTGGCTCAGGCCTATATCGACATGGGCGACAGCGATGGCGCTCGCGACATCCTCAATGAGGTGGTGAGCGAAGGCAGTGCCGAACAGAAGAGTGAAGCCGAGGAAATGCTTTCGCGCCTGGCTTGAGTGATTGGTAGGTTGTAAAAAGAGCGGCAGCCCATTGAGGCTGCCGTTTTTGTTTGGTCCATGAATTGATGTCGTTTGTTCCGGCCCTTTCGCGGGCAAGCCCGCTCCTACAGGTTTTGCGAACGCCACAGAGCACTGTAGGAGCGGGCTTGCCCGCGAAAGGGCCGGTGCAGTCAATGGAGATCCCTCTGGCATCCCCGCCCGGCGGCCTTATAATGCCCGCCTTTGGTACATCAGCAGGCTGTCCCACCTTGGCAAATATAGATAACCCGGCCGCCGAAATGGCAGCCGACGGCTTTTTCCGCATCGCGCTGGGCGTCGAATACAAGGGCTCGCGCTACCGCGGCTGGCAGCGCCAGGCGTCCGGGGTGCTCACCGTGCAGGAAACCCTCGAAAACGCCCTGTCCAAAGTCGCCGATTCACCCGTTTCGCTGATGTGCGCCGGGCGTACCGATGCCGGGGTGCATGCCTGCGGACAGGTGGTGCATTTCGACACCCGGGTCGAGCGTTCGATGAAGGCCTGGACCATGGGCGCCAACATCAACTTGCCCCACGACGTCAGTGTCAGTTGGGCCAAGGTCATGCCGGCGCATTTCCATGCACGGTTCAAGGCCATCGCCCGGCGTTATCGCTATGTTATCTACAACGATCAGATCCGCCCCGCACACCTGAACGAAGAAGTGACCTGGAACCACCGTCCGCTGGACGTCGAGCGCATGGCCGAGGCCGCCCAGTACCTGCTCGGCACCCATGATTTCAGCGCTTTTCGCGCCGGTCAGTGCCAGGCCAAGTCGCCGATCAAGGAGCTGCACCACCTGCGCGTCACCCGTCACGGCAAGATGATCGTGCTGGATATTCGCGCCAGCGCCTTCCTGCATCACATGGTGCGCAACATCGCCGGCGTGCTGATGACCATCGGCGCCGGAGAGCGCCCGGTGGAGTGGATGAAAGAGGTGCTGGAGAGCCGGATTCGGCGGTCCGGCGGCGTGACGGCGCATCCGTTCGGGTTGTATCTGGTTCAGGTTGAATACCGCGACGAGTTCCAATTGCCCGAGCGTTACATCGGTCCACACTTCCTGACAGGTTTCTCGGAACTTGGCGGCTGACGCCCTCGAATGCTTTTGTTAACATCCGGGACTTTCCCGGATTTGTCTTGGAGTTGTGTCGACATGTCAGCCGTTCGCAGCAAGATCTGTGGGATTACCCGCATAGAGGATGCGTTGGCAGCCGTCGAGGCCGGGGCGGATGCCATCGGATTCGTGTTTTACGCCAAAAGCCCTCGTGCGGTGACGTTCCAGCAGGCGCGCTCGATCATCAAGGCGCTGCCGCCGTTCGTAACCACCGTGGGCTTGTTCGTCAATGCGAGCCGTTGCGAATTGGGTGAAATTCTCGACGCAGTGCCTCTGGACCTGCTGCAATTTCACGGCGATGAAAGCGCGGCCGAGTGCGAAGGTTGGCATCGTCCGTACATCAAGGCGCTGCGGGTCAAGGCGGGTGATGACATCGCCGCAGCCTGTGATGCCTATGCCAGTGCCAGCGGGATCTTGCTCGATACCTATGTCGAAGGCGTTCCCGGAGGAACCGGCGAGGCATTTGACTGGTCACTGATACCGCAAGGCTTGAGCAAGCCGATCATTCTGGCGGGCGGTCTGACGCCGGATAACGTCGCCGAAGCGGTTGCGCGCGTCCAGCCTTATGCCGTGGATGTCAGCGGCGGGGTAGAGGCGAGCAAGGGCATCAAGGATCACGCAAAGATTCAGGCATTTATCAAAGCGGTACGTGGTAGCACCTGTTGATGTGACGGCTGGCAGACTGCCGCCGTCCACTGCACTGTACAAAGCGGATGCACTGCTCACAGCAGGCAGTTCCGAGGGTTTGTGGTTGCACGCAGGTCATGTTTCGCGCTGACCGTGGCAGTCCATCACCCCTCTTCGCACACATGAATTTAGCGCTAGGGCATACACGGGGCCGCGAACCAGAGCGTTCGGGCCGCCGGTACTGGAGAAAGAAAGCATGAGCAACTGGTTAGTAGACAAACTGATCCCTTCGATCATGCGTTCCGAGGTCAAGAAGAGCTCGGTGCCTGAAGGTCTTTGGCACAAATGCCCGTCTTGCGAGGCTGTGCTGTATCGTCCGGAGTTGGAAAAGACCCTGGACGTTTGCCCCAAGTGCAACCATCACATGCGTATCGGCGCCCGCGCCCGTATCGACATCTTCCTCGACGTTGAAGGTCGTACCGAGCTGGGTGCTGACCTGGAGCCGGTTGACCGTCTGAAATTCCGCGACGGCAAGAAGTACAAGGACCGCCTGACCGCTGCACAAAAGCAGACCGGTGAGAAAGATGCGCTGGTTTCCATGAGTGGTACCTTGCTCGGCATGCCGGTCGTGGTTTCTGCGTTCGAGTTTTCCTTCATGGGCGGTTCGATGGGCGCCATCGTCGGCGAGCGTTTCGTGCGCGCCGCCAATTACGCCCTGGAAAAACGCTGCCCGATGATCTGCTTCGCGGCTTCCGGCGGTGCGCGGATGCAGGAAGCGCTGATTTCCCTGATGCAAATGGCCAAGACCTCCGCGGTGCTGGCGCGTTTGCGTGAAGAAGGCATCCCGTTCATCTCCGTGCTGACCGATCCGGTCTATGGCGGCGTTTCCGCCAGTCTGGCAATGCTGGGCGACGTGATTGTCGGTGAGCCGAAGGCGTTGATCGGTTTTGCCGGTCCGCGTGTAATCGAGCAAACCGTGCGTGAAAAACTGCCGGAAGGCTTCCAGCGCAGCGAGTTCCTGCTGGAGCACGGTGCCATCGACATGATCATCGATCGTCAGGAGCTGCGTCCGCGTCTGGGCAACCTGCTGGCGCAAATGATGGGTCTGCCAACGCCGCAGTTCGTGGCTGCACCTATCGAGCCGATCGTGGTTCCACCGGTACCCGCCAGCCTATGACCCAACGTACCCTCGGCGAATGGCTCGCCTACCTCGAACAGTTGCACCCTTCGGCCATCGACATGGGCCTGGAGCGGTCGCAGCAGGTAGCGTCCCGCATGGGATTGGGCAAGCCGGCGCCGCGGGTGATTACGGTCACCGGGACCAACGGCAAGGGGTCCACCTGTGCGTTCGTGGCGTCCTTGCTGCGGGCCCAGGGCTTGAAAGTGGGGGTTTACAACTCCCCACACCTGCTGCGTTACAACGAGCGGGTACAGCTTAATGGCGTCGAGGCCACGGATGCCGAGCTGTGCGAGGCCTTTGCTGCGGTAGAGGCCGGGCGCGGCGATACTTCCCTGACTTACTTCGAAATGGGCACCCTGGCGGCGTTCTGGCTGTTCCAGCGCTCGGGGCTCGATGCCGTGGTGCTGGAAGTCGGTCTGGGCGGTCGCCTGGATACGGTCAACGTGGTGGACGCCGACGTGGCGCTGGTCACCAGTATCGGCGTCGATCATGCGGATTACCTCGGCGATACCCGAGAGTCCGTGGCCTTCGAGAAGGCAGGTATTTTCCGTCAGGGCGCGCCTGCGCTCTGCGGCGATCTGAATCCTCCACAACCTCTGCTGGACAAGGCGCGCGAGCTCAAGTGCCCGTTTTTCCTGCGTGGGCGCGATTTTGATCTCGGTATGACCGATCACAACTGGCAGTGGCGCGGTGTCGATGCGCAAGGGCGCACGGTTGAACTGCGCGACCTGCCACTGCTCGATCTGCCGATGGAAAATGCTGCGCTGGCGTTGCAGGCGTACCTGCTGCTCGGCTTGCCTTGGGTGGATGCGCAGATTATCGAGGCGTTGCGGGCAACGAAGGTGGTCGGTCGCCTGGATCGCCGTGAGTTCGAGTGGCAAGGCAAGCGCTTGAATCTAATGCTGGATGTGGGGCATAACCCGCATGCGGCGGAGTATCTGGCGCGTCGTCTGGCCAGTCGCCCGCCGGTCGGCAAGCGTCTGGCGGTCTTCGGCCTGCTGGCGGACAAGGATCTGGATGGTGTTGTCGGCGAATTGAATGCTAGTGTCCAGCACTGGGCCGTTGCACCTCTGGATTCGCCTCGGGCGCGTTCGGTTGCGGATCTGCACGATGCGTTGCAAGGTCTTGGTGCGTCGGTCACGTCATACGACAGTGTCGCGGCCGCCCTGGAAGGGCAGTGCGCGCAGGCCACGAGCAACGACGAAATCCTGTTGTTCGGATCATTTTATTGTGTCGCCGAGGCCCTTCAATGGCTGGCCCGGCGCTCCACGGAGGACGCGGCAAATGGCATTGCTGGATAAGGCATACAAGCAGCGCATGGTTGGCGCCCTGGTGTTGGTCGCGCTGGCGGTGATTTTTCTGCCGATGCTGTTTTCCCGCCAGGACGAACAGCGCCAGGTGACGGTCCAGGCGCCCGCGGCTCCGCAGGCGCCTGCGATGCCTCAGGTACAGGTCGAGCCGGTGGTGGTGCCCGAGCCGCAAGCCTTGCCTCAGGAACCCGTGCCGAGCGATGACGAAATCGCCCAGCAGGAATCGGCGGTGCCAACTGCGCCGGTAGCCCCAGCGCCAGCGCCAGCAGCCAAGCCGGCTGCGCCTGCGCCGGTCCCGGCTTTGGCGGCCAAACCTGCGACAGCGCCTGCCCAGCCGATCACCGCGGCACCGGGCAAGCCGGACACCACGCAAAGCCGTGTCGATGCCAATGGCTTGTCTGTCAGCTGGTCGGTGCAACTGGCCAGCCTGTCGAGTCGTGAAAGCGCGGAAAAACTTCAGAAAACCCTGCGCAGCCAGGGTTACAACGCCTACATTCGTACCGCCGACGGCAAAAACCGGGTGTTTGTCGGGCCGCTGATCGAGCGCGCCGAAGCCGACCGGCTGCGTGACTTGTTGAACCGCCAGCAGAATCTCAAGGGGTTTGTGGTGCGTTTTCAACCGGAACGTGGCTAAAACTATCGCCCCGATATGAAATGCACTGGCAATAGCAGCTTACCGATAAGCACGGGCTCTGCTAAAATGCGCCGCCTTATCCGTCTGTAGGCTGCACTGTGCCATTTACCTGGGTTGACTGGGCGATCGTAGCGATCGTCGCCATCTCCGCATTGATCAGTCTGAGCCGCGGCTTCGTCACAGAAGCATTGTCGCTGCTGACCTGGATCATCGCAGGAGTCGTTGCCTGGATGTTCGGTGGCTCACTGTCCGAGTACCTCGGCGGGTACATTCAAACGCCATCGGCTCGTATAATCACGGGCTGTGCCATCATGTTTGTCGCCACTTTAATCGTAGGCGCAATGATCAATTATCTTATCGGCGAACTGGTGCGCGTCACCGGGCTCTCCGGGACCGACCGATTCCTCGGCATGGCCTTCGGCGCCGCGCGTGGCGGGTTGCTGGTGGTCATCGCCGTCGGGCTGTTGAGCCTGGGGCCGGTACAGCAGGACGGGTGGTGGAAAGAGTCACAGCTCGTGCCAAAATTTTTATTGGTCGCCGACTGGTCCAAAAACCTGATCCTCGGGTGGAGCAGTCAGTGGCTTGCCAGCGGAATCAGCGTACCCGCTGATATCCCGTTCAAGGAGCACCTCTTGCCGATGGCCAAAACGCCTCAGTGAGTTGTGTTCAGTTCAGATCCATTAAGTAGGGGTTGCGTCGCATGTGTGGCATCGTCGGTATCGTCGGTAAGTCGAACGTCAATCAGGCGCTGTATGACGCGCTAACCGTCCTCCAGCACCGCGGCCAGGACGCTGCCGGTATCGTGACCAGCCATGATGGCCGGTTATTCCTGCGCAAGGACAACGGCCTGGTGCGTGACGTGTTCCATCAGCGTCACATGCAGCGCCTGGTCGGTCACATGGGTATTGGCCATGTGCGCTACCCGACCGCGGGCAGCTCGACCTCGGCCGAAGCTCAACCGTTTTACGTCAACTCGCCTTACGGCATCACCCTGGCGCACAACGGTAACCTGACCAACGTTGAACAACTGGCCAAGGAGATTTACGAATCTGACCTGCGCCACGTCAACACCAGCTCCGATTCGGAAGTGCTGCTCAACGTGTTCGCGCACGAACTGGCCCAGCGCGGCAAGTTGCAGCCGACTGAAGAAGACGTGTTCGCCGCCGTGACTGACGTGCACAACCGTTGTGTCGGTGGCTACGCCGTCGTGGCGATGGTGACCGGCTACGGCATCGTCGGTTTCCGCGACCCGCACGGCATCCGTCCGATCGTGTTCGGCCAGCGTCACACCGACGAAGGCGTCGAGTACATGATCGCCTCCGAAAGCGTTTCCCTGGACGTGCTCGGCTTCACCCTGATTCGCGACCTGGCTCCGGGCGAAGCGGTCTACATCACTGAAGACGGCAAGCTGCACACCCGTCAGTGCGCGACCAACCCGTCGTTGACGCCGTGCATTTTCGAACATGTGTACCTGGCGCGTCCGGATTCGATCATCGACGGCGTGTCGGTCTACAAGGCCCGCCTGCGCATGGGTGAGAAACTGGCCGAGAAGATCCTGCGCGAGCGTCCGGATCACGATATCGACGTGGTCATCCCGATCCCGGACACCAGCCGCACTGCGGCCCTGGAGCTGGCGAACCATTTGGGCGTGAAGTTCCGCGAAGGCTTCGTGAAGAACCGCTACATCGGCCGGACCTTCATCATGCCGGGTCAGGCCGCGCGGAAAAAATCCGTACGCCAGAAGCTCAATGCCATCGAACTGGAATTCCGCGGCAAGAACGTGATGCTGGTGGACGACTCCATCGTTCGCGGCACCACCTGCAAGCAGATCATCCAGATGGCTCGCGAAGCTGGCGCCAAGAACGTCTACTTCTGCTCTGCGGCCCCAGCAGTTCGCTACCCGAACGTTTACGGCATCGACATGCCGAGCGCTCACGAACTGATCGCCCACAACCGTTCGACCCAGGACGTGGCAGACCTGATCGGCGCTGACTGGTTGATCTATCAGGACTTGCCTGACTTGATCGAAGCGGTCGGTGGCGGCAAGATCAAGATCGACAAGTTCGATTGTGCGGTGTTCGACGGCCAGTACGTCACCGGCGACGTCGACGAGGCTTACCTGAACAAGATCGAGCAGGCACGCAACGATGCCTCCAAGGTCAAGACACAGGCAGTCAGTGCGATCATCGATCTGTACAACAACTGAGTTACTACCGGCCCTGAGGGGCCGGTTTTGTATCTGGCAAAAAGACTTTCATCTATCAAGAGCACGGCAAGGAGTGACAGCATGAGTCAGGAATGGGATGCCGGTCGGCTGGACAGCGACCTCGAAGGTGTAGCGTTCGATACCCTGGCCGTACGCGCCGGTCAGCACCGTACGCCGGAAGGCGAACACGGTGATCCGATGTTCTTCACCTCCAGCTATGTATTCCGTACCGCCGCCGACGCCGCTGCGCGCTTCGCTGGCGAAGTGCCGGGCAACGTTTATTCGCGCTACACCAATCCGACCGTACGCGCGTTCGAAGAGCGCATCGCTGCGCTTGAAAGCGCCGAGCAGGCCGTGGCCACCGCCACCGGCATGGCGGCCATCATGGCCGTGGTGATGAGCCTGTGCAGTGCCGGTGATCACGTGCTGGTGTCGCGCAGCGTATTCGGCTCGACCATCAGCCTGTTCGAAAAGTACTTCAAGCGCTTCGGCATCGAAGTCGATTACGTGGCCCTGGCGGATTTGTCCGGCTGGGACGCGGCGATCAAGCCCAACACCAAATTGCTGTTCGTCGAATCACCGTCCAACCCGTTGGCTGAATTGGTCGACATCGCCGAACTGGCGAAAATCGCCCACGCCAAAGGCGCGATGCTGGTGGTCGACAACTGCTTCTGCACCCCTGCCTTGCAGCAGCCGCTGAAAATGGGCGCGGACATTGTCGTGCACTCGGCCACCAAGTTCATCGATGGCCAGGGCCGTTGCATGGGTGGCGTGGTCGCCGGTCGCAGTGAGCAGATGAAGGAAGTGGTGGGTTTCCTGCGTACCGCCGGGCCGACCTTGAGTCCGTTCAACGCCTGGATTTTCCTCAAGGGCCTCGAAACCCTGAACCTGCGGATGAAGGCCCATTGTGCCAACGCCCAGCAACTGGCCGAGTGGCTGGAGCAGCAGGAAGGCATCGAGAAAGTCCATTACGCCGGCCTCAAGAGCCATCCGCAGCACGAACTGGCGCTGCGCCAGCAGAAGGGCTTCGGTGCGGTCGTCAGTTTTGAAGTGAAGGGCGGCAAAGAGGGCGCATGGCGCTTTATCGATGCCACACGCCTGATTTCGATCACCGCCAACCTGGGCGACAGCAAGACCACCATCACCCATCCGAGCACCACCTCCCATGGCCGCCTGGCGCCGCAAGAGCGTGAAGCGGCAGGCATTCGTGACAGCCTGATCCGCGTTGCGGTCGGTCTGGAAGACGTGGCGGACCTGCAAGCCGATCTGGCGCGCGGCCTGGCTGCGTTGTGATCGACTTGTCTGCACCGGCCACCGGCTCGAATGGTCGCGTAGCGCTGGTGACCGGTGCTGCGCGGGGCATTGGCCTGGGGATCTCGGCCTGGCTGATCAGCGAAGGCTGGCAAGTCGTGTTGACGGACCTGGACCGCGAGCGCGGCTCGAAAGTGGCGAAGGTGCTGGGTGACAGCGCCTGGTTCATCACCATGGATGTCTCCAACGAGGGGCAGGTCGCGCTGGGGGTGGCCGAGGTGCTCGGCCAGTTCGGGCGCCTGGATGCGCTGGTCTGCAATGCCGCGGTTGCCGATCCGCACAACATCACCCTGGAAAGCCTCGATCTGGCTCACTGGAATCGGGTGTTGGCGGTGAACCTCAGTGGGCCGATGTTGCTGGCCAAGCACTGTGCGCCGTACCTGCGCGCTCACAGCGGTGCCATCGTCAATCTGGCCTCGACCCGCGCCGGGCAGTCGGAACCCGACACAGAGGCCTATGCGGCGAGCAAGGGCGGTTTGTTGGCCCTGACCCATGCACTTGCGATCAGTCTTGGCCCGGAGATCCGGGTCAATGCCGTCAGCCCTGGCTGGATCGACGCGCGCGATCCTTCGGTGCGGCGTGCCGAACCCTTGACCGAAGCCGATCATGCCCAGCATCCGGCGGGCAGGGTAGGGACGGTCGAGGATGTCGCGGCGATGGTGGCCTGGCTGCTGTCGAGAAATGCCGGGTTTGTCACCGGCCAGGAATTTGTGGTCGATGGCGGCATGACCAAGAAGATGATTTACAGCGAGTGACAGGCCAGGGGCCGTCTTCAACATTGATGTTGTATGTGAAGTCCTCATCGCGAGCAGGCTCGCTCCCACAGTTGATCGCGTTTCTTCAGAGAACATGCTTTCTATTGTGGGAGCGAGCCTGCTCGCGATGAGGACTGATGGTTGCCGACACTGGCCGGAATGAAATGATTTTGTCTTTTTTAGAAAAACTTCAATCCTGCTATTGACTTAGGTTCGCTACCTGCGTAAATTTCGCGGCCTCGGAGATGCAAACGGGTGATTAGCTCAGCTGGGAGAGCGTCTGCCTTACAAGCAGAATGTCGGCGGTTCGATCCCGTCATCACCCACCACTCCCCGAGATACTTGCGAAAGCAAGAGGTAGGCTGAAATGCCTCCACCGACGCGCAGCGGTAGTTCAGTCGGTTAGAATACCGGCCTGTCACGCCGGGGGTCGCGGGTTCGAGTCCCGTCCGCTGCGCCATATTTTCCGAGTCAGGCATGCCTGGCTCGAGATTGAAAAGCTACTGAGTTTTCAATCAGACGAGTTACTTGGACGCAAGTCCAAAGCGATACGCAGCGGTAGTTCAGTCGGTTAGAATACCGGCCTGTCACGCCGGGGGTCGCGGGTTCGAGTCCCGTCCGCTGCGCCATATCTGCCCCGAGGCCCGCTGAACGCCTTGGAGCTACGAAGAAACCACTGGTTACTTCGAGTCGATAGCAAAGACCCTGGTCGAAAGACCGGGGTTTTTTGTGTCTGAAATTCAGGTTTTCTCCTCTCGCCTTTTTCCAGGCGGACCTCCCTGCATGCCTCCTTGCCGGAATGGCCTATCGGGCGCTAGCGACGCTGTCGTTCAGCGCCGCCCCTCCAGCCTCGCGCTACCGAGATTCACGGCTACTGTTAACGTGCTGCGTCGAATAGTCGCGTTTTTTTGATTTGTCGGTCAGTTTTCGGTTTTCCGTAAGGTCATAAGCCTATAAACATAACCTTTCGGTCAGCTTTGCACTGTCAACAACAGCCCTTTGCATCGTCGAAAAGGGCTTCTGCAAGACTCGAGATTTCCAGTACATAACCAGAAGGGCGGACCCCATAACCGCCCAGAGGATGATCCATGTCCAACCGTGATATATCCCGGCGCTCGTTCCTTCAGGGCGGGCTGGTAGCGGGTGTGAGCGTGACGCTCACACCATTGAGCAGCCAGGCGCTGGCCGCCTTGATGGAAAACAGCGTGACCGTGCCGTCCGAGCAGTGGCTCGGCAACAACGGCAAGGCGCGCGCCCGTAACGATGCCTTGTCCAAGGTCTGCGGCAGCAAGGTCTTTGCCCGCGACATCCGCGCCAAGGACATGCCGGGCTGGCCGCAGCAGCAGGGTCACGCCATGCTGCTCAAAACCATCAAGGCGGACCGCATCTACGCGGGTCTGGACCTTTCATGGCTCGGTACCGGGTTGCAGCCTGACCGCATCGTCACCGCCGAAGACCTGGTCAAGGACGGCATCGTGTTCCCTGAGGAGCACGCCCCGGATCCGCTGTTGCCGGCCGGCAAGGTGCCGATGTTCATCGGGCACCCGGTGGCGATCCTGATCTGGAACGACTTCGAGCGCTTCCGACAGGCCAAGAACCAACTCAAATTCAATGACAAGGCGATTCGTTACGGTGCGCAGGTGCCGTTCTACGAAGGCGACCCTTACGGCAGCTTCCGCTATGTGCGCGTTGGCGGCGTGACCTCGGCGGACGAAGACGAGTTCGCCAGCCTCAAGGATTCGATCCTGTTCCCGATGCTGCGCAATCGCCGTCCGGTGTGGAATGCCCAGCCGAACCTGCACGGCAACCTGACCGAGCGCGGCCTGTTCTACGCCGAACGAATGAAGCAGCAGATCGATACGCCGCCGGACAATTGGCTGGTGTTCGACGAGCGCTACAAGACCCCGTCGATCGAGCCGGCCGCCCTGGAGCCGGACAACGGCAACGGCTGGTACGACCCTGCCACCAAGACCCTGCATTTCGTCGTCGCCACCCAGTGCCCGCTGGAAACAGCGACCGAAACCGCGAAGATGATCGCGCCGTCGCGTTTCGGCCTGGCCAACCTGAACATGCACCCGGGTTACACCGTCGGTTATGGCTCGAAAGACCACAACATTTTCGTCTACTACGCAGCGCTGGCCGCGTTGTACGGCGCCGGTGTGCCGGTACGCCTGGCCAACGACCGCTACGAGCAGTTCCAGAGCGGCATCAAGCGTCACCCGTTCGACATTCGCTATCAATTGGCGGTGGACAAGAACGACTACAGCTTCAAGATTTTCCGCTCCGAGATGAGCGTCGACGGTGGCGGGCGAATCAACTACAGCCCGTCCGTGGCGGCGGTGGGCGCCACGGCCGCACAGTCGATCTACTACATGCCGCAGAACGATCTGCAGGTCACGGCCTATCACTCCCGCGCCGTTGAAGCCGGGTCGATGCGTGGCTACGGCACCCTGCAGAGCATGGCGGCGACCGAGATGATGGTCGATGAAATCGCCGGCCGCCTCGGTGTCGATGCCATCGAACTGCGCCGCAAGAACGCACTGCGCTCGGGCATGAAAAACACCCAGGGCGCGATCCCGGCCGGTGCCTTGCGCCTGCACGAGATTCTCGACAAGGCGGCGGTCCACGACACCTGGAAAAACCGCGACGCGATCAAGAAACAACGCGAAGCCGCCGACCCCGATAACTGGTACGGCGTCGGTTTCGCCATTTGCCAGAAAGACTTCGGTACCGGTTCCGAAGCCCCAATGGCCAGCATTGAATTCACTGCCGAAGGCCGCATCAGCCTGCGCCACATCGGTATCGAAATCGGCACCGGCATGTCCACTTCGCAGGCCATGGTCGTGGCTGACTTCCTTGGTCTCCCGGCGCACGAAGTGAAGACCGGCGAAACCGAATGGAAAGAGTTGCAGCTGATCAGTGGCGGCAACCCGTACATCATGAGCCAGGCCGAGCAGGACAATTTTCTGCGCAATCCACGCTGGGTCGGCAAGGTCGCTTCGGCCTCGTCGGCGACCAACTCGGCGTACTACTTCAGCCACGCCACCCGTGAAGCGGCGCGCGTGCTGTTCAACCACGGCCTGTGGCCGGCGGCGCTGGAGATCTGGCGCCAAGGCCCTTACGGCGGTCAGGCCAACCCTTACGTGGTGCGCCGCGAAGACGCCCATTGGGTCGATGGCAAGCTCACGGCCAACGGCATGGAGCCACTGCCATTCGCCATGCTCGCCAAGCGTGTTCACGAGCGTGGCCTGGTGAGCGGCGCCACCGTGCACGGTTTCAACCGCTGGAGCTGGGCCGAGGCCGAGTTCAGCATCGACGGCGTGCGTGAGCGCTTGCCGCTCGACGGCCTGGCCGTGAAGTACGGCGACGGCGCACCGAAGGCGAAGAAGGCGCAGATGAACAGCGCCGGTTTCCATCTGCTGGATCGGCAGGGCATCGCCTACCCGGCGACCCAGCTGAACAATGCGGCGGTGACTTACTACAGCCCGGTGGCGACGCTGGTGGAAGTGAAGGTCAACAAGGGTTCGAACGAAGTGTCGGTGCTCAATCATCACTCGTGGGTCGAGTGCGGTCGGGTGCTGGTGGAAGAACTGGTCAGGGGCCAGCTCGAAGGCGGGATCGCCATGGGCATCGGCCATGCGCTGATGGAAGAAATGCCGTTGTACGAAGGCGGGCCCGGGGAGGGTGACTGGAACTTCAACCGTTACCGCCTGCCGATGGCGCGTCACGTTGCGGTGTGGAAACAGACGGCGGACATCCTGCCGCCACTGTCGCCGAGCGACCCGTCCAAGGGCATCGCCGAGGTGGTGATGATCCCGGTAGTCGGTGCCATCGGCAACGCCGTGGCCCATGCCATCGGTAAACGTGTCCGCGACCTGCCTATCACTTCTGCACGCATCAAGGAGGCCCTCAATGGCTAACCGTCCGCTTCAACTGACCCTCAACGGTCAATCCGTCGGCCCGGTGGACATCCCTGATGACCTGCCGATGATCGACTACCTGCACGAATACAAGAACCTCACCGGTTCGCGCCTGGGCTGCGGTCAGGGCATTTGCCACGCCTGCGTGGTGATCGTCGACAACCCGGACGGCACCAGCGAAGAAGTACGCACCTGCATCACCGGCGCGCACTATTTCGAAGGCAAGAAGGTACGGACCATCGAAGGCCATGCGACCCGCGACGAGCAGGGCAAGGTCACCGAGCTGAACCCGATCCAGCAGCGCTTCGTCGATGAGTTCGCCTTCCAGTGCAGCTACTGCGCGCCGGGCTTCGTCAATGCCGCGACCGTGCTGGTGGAAAAGCTGCAGCGTCAGCCCATCGTCAAAAGCCAGCTGGAAAAAGTCATCGAGGACAGCCTCGGTCATCACATCTGCCGTTGCACCGGGTATGTGCGCTACTACAGCGCCACCCGCAACGTGCTGACCGATCTCGGCCTGGTCAAGGAGGGTTAAGCATGAAGTTTCTACTTAGCCGCCTGGCGTTGGCGGTTGGTCTGGCTGCGCCTGTACTGGCGGCTCACGCCGATGATGTGCAGGTCAGGCAAGGCGAATACCTCGCCCGCGCCGCCGACTGCATGGCGTGCCACACCGCACCGGGTGGTGCGCCCTATGCGGGCGGCCTGCCGATCGTGTCGCCGTTCGGTACGATCTACGGCACCAACATCACCCCAAGCAAAGAGCACGGCATCGGCTTGTACAGCGATGACGAGTTCTTCGCCGCGCTGACCGAAGGTAAGCGCGGCGACGGGGCGAACCTGTATCCGGCGATGCCCTACACCTCGTATCACCTGATGCCGCGAGCAGATTCCGACGCGATTCATGCCTACCTGAAAACCGTCGAGCCGATCGAGCGTGCCGCACCGGTCACCAGCCTGAGCTTCCCGTTCAACGTGCGCCTGGGCCTGATGGGCTGGAACATGATGTACGGCAAGGACGTGAAGCTTGCGCCGGCCGAGGGCAAGAGCGAAGCCTGGAAGCGCGGCCAGTACATGGTCGACGTGCTGGGGCACTGTGGCGAGTGCCACACCCCGCGCGGCCTGCCCGGTGCGATGCAGCAGGACAAGCGCATGACCGGAGGCATTCTCAATGGCTATCTGGCGCCAAGCCTGCTGGCTAATGACCTGGCGGCCCGTGGCTGGAATCATCAGGACCTGAGCTCGTTCCTCAAGCACGGCATGAGCGCCCAGGGCACGATGTTCAACGAGATGTTCCCGGTGTTCCACAACAGCACCCAGGGCCTCAGCGATCCGGATCTGGCGGCGATGGCGACTTTCCTGCTCGGCGATCAGCCGCCTGCGGCGAAAGTGCTCACCGAAGTGCCGTTGGACAAACTGAGCCCAAGTGCACAGCGCGGCCGTCAGGAATATTTGAATGTCTGCGCCGGGTGCCATGCGCCGGGTGGTGAGGGCAAGCCGCACATCGCCGTGGCCATGCGCGGCAACACCACGTTGCGCCTGGAAGATCCGCGCAACCTGGTACGGGTGATCGACGACGGTATCGGTGAACAGAAGTTCTCCGGATTCGAACACATGCAACCGATGCCAGGGTTCGCCGGGAAGTTGAGCGACGAGCAACTCACGGATCTGCTGAACTACCTGCGTCAGGGTTGGGGCGGTCAGCCGAATGATCTGGCGGTGAACGACGTGCAGAAGCTGCGGGCCGATGCGCCGCTCGAGCACAAGGCCCACTGATATGCAGCATCTCGATCTGCAAGTGGTGCGCCGGGCGCTGGAGTGGTCGGCGGCCGGTCAGCGCATCTGGTTGTGTACGGTGCTGGCCACTTACGGCTCGGCACCGCGTGCACCGGGTTCGCTGCTGGCGGTGAACACTGATGGGCACTGGATTGGCTCGCTGTCCGGTGGCTGTGTCGAGGAAGACTTTCTCGAACGAGTCGCCGAGGGCGCGTTTGTGCAGCCGGTCAGCGTTGTTCGTTACGGCGAAGGCGATGACCCACGCTCGCGCGTCAGCCTGCCGTGTGGCGGGGTGCTCGATGTGCTGGTCGAGAAGCTGGATGCCGATTGCGAGGTGCAAGCGCATTTGCGCGAGCTGGAGTCGGCGCTGTCGGGCCGGCGTCGGTTGATCCGTGAAGTTGATTTGCAGAGCGGTGCGCGCAGTCTGTTCGATGATCGTGAGCAGGGTGTACGTATCGAGCGAGAAATCGACCGGGTGCGCGTGCGCGTCGGCGCGGCTCAGCGTTTGCTGCTGGCCGGGTATTCCAGTGTGGCCCAGGCCTGTGCAGAGTTTGCCGTGGGTCTGGGGTTCGAGGTGATTCTGTGTGATCCGCGAGACGAAGTGCTGGAAGGCGTCGTGCTGGAAAACGTGGAGATTCGTCGCCAACTGCCATCGCTGTTCATCGCCAGCGGCGGCTGTCACAGCGACACTGCGGTGGTGGCATTGACCCACGATCCACGTATCGATGACCTGGCGATGATGGAGGCTGTTCGCACCGAGGCGTTTTACATCGGTGTGATGGGCTCCCTGCAGACCTCGCAAAAGCGCTTCGAGCGGTTGCGGCGTATTGGTGGGCTGGGGGATATCGAGTTGGCGCGGATTCATGCGCCGATCGGCTTGAACCTGGGCAGCAAGACGCCGGCGGAGATTGCCTTGGCGGTGCTGGCGGACATTTTGCGGATTCGCAGCGGTATCCCACGGAATCGTCTTTAAGATCAAAAGAACGCAGCCTGCGGCAGCTCCTACGCCGAACGCATTCCCATGTAGGAGCGAGCTTGCTCGCGATGGACTCGAGAGCGCCGCGTTTAGCCAGTAAATACGCGTTATCGTTAACGATCATCGCGAGCAAGCTCGCTCCTACAGAGACCACATTCGCTTAACTGAACAGCATTACGCATCGCAGCGGGCCTTTTGATTTAGCAGTCAGTACCCGAACCTGTCCCGCAATCCGTAATACCACGCGCCCAATGCCGCAAACGGGGTACGCAGCATTTGTCCGCCGGGGAACGGGTAGTGGGGCAGGTCGGCAAAGGCGTCAAAACGTTCTGCCTGGCCGCGTAAAGCTTCGGCCAGTACCTTGCCCGCCAAATGCGTGTAAGTCACGCCATGGCCGCTACAGCCCTGGGAGTAGTAGATGTTGTCGCCCAGGCGTCCGACCTGGGGCAGGCGCGACAGGGTCAGCAGGAAGTTGCCAGTCCACGCGTAATCGATTTTCACGTCCTTGAGTTGCGGGAACGCCTTGAGCATCTTCGGTCGAATGATCGCTTCGATGTTCGCCGGATCCCGCGCGCCGTACACCACGCCGCCACCGAAGATCAGACGCTTGTCGCCGCTGAGGCGGTAGTAGTCGAGCAAGTAGTTGCAGTCTTCGACGCAGTAATCCTGAGGCAGCAGGGTCTTCGCCAGTTCTTCGCCCAGTGGCTCGGTGGTAATCACTTGAGTGCCGCAAGGCATCGATTTGGCAGCCAGTTCCGGCACCAGATTGCCCAGATAAGCGTTGCCGGCGACGATGATGAATTTAGCCCGGACCTTGCCCTGCGGCGTGTGCACAACAGGGTTGGCGCCGCGCACAATGCGTACCGCCGGCGACTGCTCATAAATCGTCCCGCCCAGGGACTCGACGGCTGCCGCTTCACCCAGCGCCAGGTTAAGCGGATGGATGTGGCCGCCACTCATGTCGAGCATCCCGCCGACGTATTGATCGCAGGCGACCACTTCGCGGATGCGGCGTTGATCCATCAGCTCGAGCTGGGTATGGCCGAATCGTTCCCACAGGCGCTTCTGCGATTCGAGATGACCCATCTGCCTGGCGGTCATCGCGGCGAACACGCCACCGTCTTTCAAGTCGCACTGAATGTTGTATTTGGCGACGCGCTCACGAATGATTCGCCCACCCTCGAATGCCATCTGCCCCAGCAACTGGGCCTGCTTGGGACCGACCGTGCGCTCGATGACATCGATATCGCGGCTATAGCTGTTAACGATCTGCCCACCATTACGCCCGGACGCCCCGAAACCCACCCTGGCGGCTTCGAGCACCGTGACCTTGAAGCCGCTCTCCAGCAGAAACAGGGCAGAGGACAGCCCCGTATAACCGGCGCCAATCACACAGACATCGGTCTCGACATCATCCTGCAATGCCGGGCGCGGCGGAACCGCATTGGCCGATGCGGCGTAGTAGGACTCTGGGTAGGGGGTGTTAGCCATCCTGCAGCCTCTGTTTAATATATTTTACGAGTGCGCCGATCGTACCCGAGTTGAAAATCGCCCGCCAGCCACCCGGAAAATCTTCTTTGGACCGGCAAAATTAAATATTTTGCATATTCATAGGGTTAGCTCGAAAAAAGGTGTTGACACCCTTCCGGAATTCCGTAGAATGCCGCCTCACAGCAGGCACGTAGCTCAGTTGGTTAGAGCACCACCTTGACATGGTGGGGGTCGTTGGTTCGAGTCCAATCGCGCCTACCAAACAAAATCCGCTCTGCTGGGCGGTCTGGAAGGGCTCACCGAAAGGTGGGCCCTTTTTTGTTGTTTTGGGTTTGGGCGCATCACGGTATCTTCCCGTCGCTGCGACCAATGTGCGGGAGCTTGAGATAGTTTTCCGGGTGGGGAGAGGAACGCAGGCTAAACGAGGTCATCTTCATCATCTCGCAGGTGGCGATACCAACCATAAAACGCTATAGCAAGGGTGGCGAAGATGATGGCTGCGAGGGTGAAGGCTGAACTACGCATTTTACTCGGTGCCTTGGGCGTGAGTGTTTGTTTGAAATGCGTCCTTGCCGGTGAGCGAATGTAAGCCCCTGGAAAACAGCTGTCTTTAGGGCAATGCCTTAGTGGGCTGCTTTTTTCCCTTAGATGAGACGAGGGCCTCACACCGACGCTGACCGTAAAAGGTGTTTCACTCCGGCGCTATCATCAGCGCGAGCGTCATCTTGATGAATTCTTCATTCCTGTCGATCACTTCCGGGGCACTGCGCGCATTGTCGGCGACATCGGCCGATCCGCGCCGCTCGATCCAGTTCGACATTTCCGGGATGGCGGCCTCCGTTGCTGTGCCGTCGCTTGTGCGGCGATACTCATGATCCCCCCTATAGCCGGTGTTATCACCCGATATTCAATCGTGATATTCGTAGTGTCCACTGCATAACGGCGCATGAAGCCAGGCTTCAATGTTTTACCGTTAACCCTGTCAGTGACGGCTTAATATCCTGGCGCCTGGACGTATAAATAAAACAGTGAGAAATAACCATGCCTTTAACTCCGGCAGAGTTTCTATGGGTGACTGCTCTTTAGAATGGTTGGTTGACTTGGTACTACCGCTAAAACCCGTTCCGTCGATATTGAAACGGTCCGGGTTTGCTATTGGTGAGTTACCTGTTGTATAGGCACCCGATATAAATGTTCTTGCGCTTGCGTTTGCGACTGTTTGCACTTGTCGCTCTTGTGGGTGACGGGCATGGCGATTGATTCAGGCAGGCGCCACTTTCCATGATCGTTGGTGCCATTAACGAAAGCGTCGATAGCAACGCCTGGTTTTTTTTCTCGTCTTTAACAATTTTCAGGCGCCAAATATTTGAACTTTTGAAGTTGATCGAAAAGCAATTGGCATTAGCACGATTTATTCATACGCGTCATTGCAAACTCAGCCATAAGTAAGAAAACGTCCAACTAGAGCAAGTGGCGAGGAGTACTGCAATCTGACAAAAGCCAAAATAATGACAACAAAAAACAGTCACATTCTCCCAATTAAGTCGGTGATATATCATGATCAAGATCATGGCCTACTTTTTAATTGGAGCTGTAACTGCAGGATGCAACGGCATCGTAAAGCCTGACTTTTCGGGTCCTGCCAATGATTCATACTTTTTAGTCCACTCGGGGTTTCCCGCACCGTATCTATACATGGCCTCGGCCGTGCAATGGAACGATGACTATGCGGTAACCACCCGCCACACTCCGTTCATTCCCAACGTGAAGTACAGCTGCAGCACAGGCTGCGATCTCGTCTTCATCCAGCACAAGGCCAGCGGCCGCTACCCACCATGGCGCGCACCGCGAGTGGGCGAGAGCATCACTGCCGTTGGGACGAGTCCTTACCTCATGACCACTACCGGGAAAGGCAAGGTGTATCAAACGCCTTTCGTCAATGCCGACGAACACAGCGGTGATCTCTATGCCATCCATGATGCCCCGCTGGTCAAGGGCATGTCGGGTGGGCCGGTCCTCACCAGTGACGGCTGTATTGTCGGCATCAATATCGGTTTCTACTCAACCACTCTGAACGATGTGAGCAATAACTCCGGCGTAAAGGGGGCTGAGAGGATCAGCATTTTTATTCCTTATTCGATCATTCAGCGCGAGTGGGGGATATTGCAGGCAAAACTCAACGATCCACACGGCGCGAGGTATGTCGCGAAGTAGCTTTTGGCTACCGATCAATTGGTCATTGAGCCTAACGAGCAAAATCCGCTCTACCGGGCGGTCTGGAAGGGCTCACCGAAAGTTGGGCCTTTTTTTGTTGGTGAGTGAGTCCCGTGTGGCTCCGAGACGCGTGTGAACCGGATAAACGCGGCGTACTTGAGTCCATCGCCAGCAAGCTGGCTCCTACAGTTTCCCGGGATTGCGTGAAGAACCTCAAAAAAGGTCAGAGCGCGAAACCCGTCGCATGGGCAAGATGTCCCTCCTGCACTCCCGCGATCAGGTGCAGTGGGATGTTTTGCTGTACTTCAATGGACGGTACCTCGATGCTTCCTACGATCTGGAGCTGCCGCTCGCTCGGTTCGGTCGATTCTGCTGCCTTTTCCCTGGCCATTCTTGCGTGGTTCATTGCGATTTCGTTGAGCGTTGACACGTTACATCTCCTGGTGACTGACCAAGCGTATCGCTGGAGTCCTTAAGCATTGGTTGAATGGCTACTGCGTCAGAATCATGTCGTTCCGGCCGCTGCTATGCGCGATCTTAGCAATCCTCAAGCCACGGATATGGGTAAATTCTTCGTTGTGTTTTCGTAGGCGACGAATGGCGGGCCGCCGTGGATGATAGTCCGGATTCTTTGCCATTCAGGCGTAAACTAATGGGGCTGCGTCATCGAAAGGAGCCGCCTATGAACGTCGATCAAATCAGCAAGCAGGCATCTGTGGACAAGGCTGTTTGGGATCAATATTTCTGCACTGCATTAATTGCGGAAAGCAATTTGACTGCCCCGGTTGTGGGCGGTGCTACGCACGAAGACAGGCAGAACCTGTTGATCGAGAGGGCTATAACCCTCGCCGACAAAATGATGGAAAATCGAAAATAAACAGAGCCCAGCCATCGCGCTGGGCTCTTTGCACGCGCGGTTGTGTTCCGATGCGGGCGATGTGCGTGTTGCGGTTCAAACGATCAACTCTACCTTGCCGCTTGCCAGGCGATAAATGCCTCCCACTATCTTCAACTTGCCCTTGCTCTGCGCATCTGTCAGCAATGGCGAGGCCTGTTTCAGGCTGTTGACAGAGTTTTTGACGTTCTGCGCGGTGGCGTTTTCCATCAAGCTCCCGGGTTGCTTCAGCACTGTCTCGATTGCCGACTTGAGTGCGTCAGTCAGTTTCGGGATATGGCCCGGGAAAATCGTCCGATCCTTGACGGCCTTGATGCCTGCCTCGATGGCGCCACAGCTCTCATGACCGAGTACGAGAATCAGCGGTGCGCCCAGTACGGCAACCCCATATTCAAGACTGCCCAGGCCTTCCGGGGTCACGAAGTTGCCCGCGACACGGATGGAGAAAAGATCGCCTCGCGCGGTATCAAACGCGTATTCCGGAGCGATCCGCGAGTCAGAGCAGCTCAGTACTGCCACGAACGGATTTTGACCGGACACCAGGGCCTCTCGCTCAGCCTTGAAATCGTGTGTCGTGGATGTACCGCTTACATATCGTTCATTGCCCTCCATCAGTCTTTTCAACGCCATATCGGGACTGATTACGTTTTGAGGTTTTGGTGGGGCTGACGCTTTTTCGGCTGCCTGGATGAGCTTGCCGGGCAGTGTGCCGGTCAGCAGCAGGGCGCCTGCGCTCAACCCGGCAAATTGAAGAAATCGACGACGGCCTGTTGAGTTTGAAGCAGAGCTTGAATCACATGATTCACACATGATTTTGTTTACTCAGTTCAATGCGGTGAGAGTGAGTTGTCGTTGGGGCTGGTACTGTCACGGACACTCAATGCCAGCGCAGTGGAGTCTAGTTGGTCTGTCATATTGTGTTCCGGGCATTGTCCGCAGATGCCGTGCAAGCAGCCATTTCATGGGCTACTACTGACAGGCTCATACAACTTCGACCTGGCAGGAGTTTCTCGATGCTGACTCACTGGTTTCTAGCGGCGGTTCATCTTTTGGCATTTGCCTTGGGATTTTGGGCGGTGTTGGTTCGAGGTACCGCTTTTCGGCGTTTGGCCGATGGGGCCGCGCAAGTGCGCAGTGTTCTGATGGCGGACAATATCTGGGGTATTTCAGCTGTCGTTTTACTGATCAGCGGGGGGGTGCGAGCCTTTGGCGGGTACGAGAAAGGCACGGACTATTACCTGCACCAGCCGCTGTTTCATCTGAAGATGACGCTGTTCATCCTGATCTTGCTGCTGGAGATTGCGCCAATGGTGACGCTGATCAAATGGCGGATAGCGCTTGCCCGTAAAGTGGCGATCGATACAGGCCGTGCGAAGCTATTTGCGCGGATCAGTCATGTCGAGGCGCTGCTGGTGCTGCTGATGGTGGTGGCGGCGACGGGTATGGCGCGTGGCGTGATGTTTGGTTGATCACGCAGCTAACGCGTACTTCCGTAGGGCGAACCGGAAATGTCTGACAGCCAGAGCGTTGAGCTTGTCGCTAGTATCGGACCTTGGAGGCTTGTGTGGAACGCAGGCGGAAGCGATGCAATGCCGAATCTTTAGCCAGCCGTGATTCCGGACTGAACGGGCTGGCTACTGACTGCAACAGGATTCAGGGTTGTGGCTTTTCCGGGGCGGTCAGGCCTGCCTGAATGCGCTGATAAATTTCTTCTCGATGCACTGCAACGTCCTTCGGGGCGTTGATGCCGATCCTGACTTGCTGGCCGCTTACGCCCAGGATGGTGATCGTAATGTCATCACCAATGTTTATGCTTTCACCGACTTTGCGGGTGAGTATCAGCATGGTCTTCTCCTTGATTGCTTTGTGGGGCACCTGATTCGGACAGTGCAGAGGTCGGTGGTATGTATAGATTAGTGCGAAGTCTCGTGGTTTGGGTGCCTCTTTCTGACGTGCAGATGTGGCATTAATTCCCAAGGCGTAACTATACAGAGGCCGCAACCATCATTCTCGTTGTTTTGAGCCCATTTTACGGCACTCGTGAAGTATTCATGGATGTTAAAATCCCTGCTTTATGGATTTAGAGGGAAACGCCGTGCGCAAAATGGTTTTGGTAATCGCGATATTGGCGCTGGCGGGATGTGGCGAGGGCAGTAGTGTGGATGCGCCGAAGCCTGAACCGGCCATGGCTGCCGTACCCGCGGCGGTGTCCGGTCCGCAATGGGATCTTGAAGTGCGAGGTGAAACCCCTCAGGCAGTCAGCGATTTGAGTGGCTGGCTGATCGAGCACAGCTTCATGTCCAGCGTCGTCAAGGAAAATGGCAATACGCGAATCCTGATGGGGCCGTTCAATTCGAAAGCCGAGGCCGAAGCCAAACAGGATGAAGTCCGTGCCGCGCTCACTCGCGCGAAGAAACAGAACATCGAATTGCTGGTGCTTGAGCGTCCGGCCGCTCTGTAACGTTCTGTATTGCGGATGCTCAAGAAATAAAAAAGGTCTCGGGTGCTCAGCCCCGAGGCCTTTTCATTTTCGGGTATTGCCTGGATTCAGCCGCAGGCTTTCATGTCTACCGGGCCGACAAACTCGTTGCCGCGCCCCATGACGCACGCCACGCTCTGGTTGCGTTGCCGTTCCCAGGCCTGAACCGGATAGGTTTTGTCCCACGCTTCGTACAGTTGCCGATCCCGTTTCGACAGACGTAAACCATACTGCTTGCTCATGTAGAAGTACGTTCGGGCGATCATGCCGCGGATGGAAGGGCGGGGCATGACTTTCTTGGCCTTGAAGTCGACTTGGGTCAGGCACGAACCATATTGCCCCGACTGCACGGGCAGCCAGCCAAAACTGAAGTTGCTGCGATCGCCGTTGACCTCGCCAATGCTGGGCACCAGGTTGTGCAGATCGGACTCGGCCTTTTGGTAAACCGGATCGTAGCGGGTGCAGTTCTTGCGGCCGCCTTCTTGCCAGCACTGGCGTTGATGGCCGATCTGCCAGGCCGGAACGATATGCTCCCATTCGATGCGGGATGCGCGTTTGGCATTTTTACGTGGCACGTAACCGCAAGCGGCAAGGTTCACCCGGTTGCCGGTGTACTTGCAACCACAGTAAAACTCGGTGGATTGGGGCGCGTAGAGCTTCCACGCCACCTTTTTCGCTTCGGTGAAGGTGCGCGGTGCGTCGGCTTGCGCACCCACGACAAAAAACAGGAACAGCAAAGCAAGCCAGCGGACACTCATCGACTCAATCTTCCTTCGGCACAACCCAGAAAATCTGCACGCCGCCATCGTCGCGGTAGGCGAGGGTGACGTTGTCGTTCTCGTCGATTTCTTCCAGCAAGCGTTCCCACTCATCCACCGGCTCGTCAGGAAGGCGGAAGATCAGTGCTGCCCTGGCCTTTTGTGCGGTGGGAGAGTTGATGATTTTCTGAACGCGCAGGCCCATGCGTACATAGGTGTCAGGAGAGGCAGAGGTGGTGTCCATGGAATTATCCTTATTAAGCTGTACGTGCATACAGTATTTAACTGTAGGCCATTTCGCAACTGCTTAAAATTCAAGAAAATCCTCTGACAGCGGTTTGTTCCGTTTGGCGTAAGACGAAGGGAGTTTTTTTGTCAGATCCAGCGGCAGCCACTCGCCAAGGCTGGCGAATGGCGCACGGGGTGCCCGACCGGATCGGTCGGGCGAGGGCGAATCAGTATTCCCAGAACATCCGTTGCAGCTCTTTGCTGTCATTGGTTTTGGTCAGCGCGACCATTGCCAGGATCCGGGCCTTTTGCGGGTTCAGATCGTGAGCCACGACCCAGTCGTATTTATCGTCAGGCTGTTCGGCGTTGCGCAATACGAAGCCGCCGGCGTTGACGTGGGAGGAACGAATGATCTGCACGCCATCCTTGCGCAAGGCTTGCAGGGATGGAACTACCCGCGACGATACCGAGCCGTTGCCGGTGCCAGCGTGGATGATGGCTTTGGCGCCGGATTGAGCCAGGGCCTTGTAAGCAGTGTCGCTGACGTTGCCGTAGGAATAGGCGATCTCGACGTCAGGCAGGCTCTTGATGGTCTTGATGTCGAATTCGGAATCCATGGTGTGGCGCTTGGCCGGCAGGCGGAACCAGTAGGATTTGCCCTCTACCACCATGCCCAGCGGACCCCAGGGGCTTTTAAACGCTTCGGTCTTGATGTTGATCATCTTGCTGACGTCGCGACCCGACTGGATTTCATCGTTCATGGTCACCAGCACGCCTTTGCCCCGCGCGTCTTTGCTGCTGGCCACGGCCACCGCGTTGTACAGGTTCAGCATGCCATCGGCGGACATCGCGGTGCCCGGGCGCATCGAGCCCACGACAATGATTGGCTTCTCGGTTTTTTCCACCAGGTTCAGGAAGTACGCGGTTTCTTCCAGGGTGTCGGTGCCGTGAGTGATCACGATGCCATCGACGTCTTTGCTGTCGGCCAGTTCAGCCACACGGCGACCCAGCTGCAGCAGGTTTTCGTTGGTAATGCTTTCAGAGGCGATCTGCATGACCTGTTCGCCGCGAACGTTAGCCAGTTGGCTCAGCTCGGGAACGCCAGCGATCAACTGTTCAATGCCGACTTTCGCCGCTTGATAGGTTGCGCTGTTGGCGGAGCTGGCCCCTGCGCCGGCAATGGTGCCGCCGGTGGCCAGGATCACCACGTTGGCCAGTTTCTGTTGGGTTTCGGCTTCTTTGGCCTGAAGGGCGGTGGGCAGAAGCAGCAGGAGGGCCAAGGCGCCCGGAACAAAGTTCTTGAGTGCAGATGTCATTATTTTTCTCTTCTGGTTGTGAGGCGGTGCAGATGCAAGTTCATCTAGCCCCAGGCGAATCTGAACGCTGGGGGTGCGAGGGGAAGAGCAGGATCTGTACCAGTAATACCCGGAATCGAAAAAACAGCTTAAGTTAATGATTTGTAACGATATTGTTGTTTGTGTTCGGACCGGTTTCGGGGGCGGGGCGTCCGGAATGCCGAACATGTTTAACTTTCGCGTTCGGCTCTCCGAAACGGATCGCGGTCTTGTTTAAGATTTCAACGGGTCAAATCATCACTAACGACTAAAGAAGCGCCCGCGTCGGTC
Organism: Pseudomonas sp. GL-R-19; assembly: GCF_019956375.1. NCBI lineage: Bacteria > Pseudomonadati > Pseudomonadota > Gammaproteobacteria > Pseudomonadales > Pseudomonadaceae > Pseudomonas > Pseudomonas sp. GL-R-19. The sequence continues at coordinate 74,694 of NZ_JAHBDJ010000019.1, forward strand.
GATGCTCCTTCAAGGGATCTTTTTCTTCAGGAGTTCACATGTCGTTATCTATTGGCTTCCCGAATGCCGCGGGCATCACCATCGGGGGGAAGTCTGCTGCGACCATTCGCGCTTTGGGCGATGCGACTGAGGATGCGGCTGCCAAAGCGCTGGGTGTAAAGGACGGCGACGGCACCCAGGTTAAAACCGGTCCGGTAGGTCTGGGGGAGAGTGCCGGCACACAGGCCGAGTCGCAAACCAGCGATAAGACCAGCGTTGCGGTGAAGATCCTGCTCAAGCGTTTGCAGGAGCTTCAGCAGCAATTGCGCGAGCAACAGCAGCAACTGGCGCAGGCCCAGGCGGCGTCCTATCCGACTCCGCAAGCCAAGACCACGGCAGTAGCGGCCATTCAGGGGCAGGTTGCCGACACCAACGGCGCCATCCTGCAAGTGAGTGCGAGTCTGATCAAAGAGCTGGCCAAGGGTTCTGGCACGGGATCGCTAGTCAACACCACGGCGTGAACTGGATGCCGTTTTTCGCTGAACATCTCTGAAAGCACTTTTCGGGTCGTTGACAAATACCGGCAGGGTTCGCATAGTTTGCTTCACGCAAACGTTTGCGCGACTCCAGTGATGGCTTTCCATCGAGGTGGGTCGTGAAGCTTACGTCGGCGCAAGCGTTGCTCACAATAATCATAAGATCGGAGTGAACCCATGAAGCTGCCATTCGCTGGACGTCTTCTCGCTGTCGCTATGCTGGCCGCCGCATCCGCAGCATTGCCTGTCTCCTCGGCTTTTGCTGAAGCCGCTGAAAAACCGAAAGTCGCACTGGTCATGAAATCCCTGGCCAATGAGTTCTTCCTGACAATGGAAGACGGCGCCAAGGCTTACCAGAAAGATCACTCCGGCGAATTCGAGCTCATCTCCAACGGCATCAAGGATGAAACCGACACCGCTGGCCAGACGCGCATCGTCGAGCAGATGATCCTGGCCAAGGTCAATGCACTGGTGATTGCACCGGCAGACTCCAAAGCCATGGTCCCGGTGATCAAGAAAGCCATCGATGCCGGTATCACCGTGATCAACATCGACAACCAGCTGGACCCCGCCGTCGTCAAAAGCAAAAACATCAATGTTCCGTTCGTAGGCCCGGACAACCGCAAGGGCGCACGGCTGGTGGGCGATTACCTGGCCAAACAGCTGAAGGCCGGTGACGAAGTCGGCATCATCGAAGGTGTGTCCACCACCACCAATGCCCAGCAGCGGACCGCAGGTTTCAAGGATGCGATGGAGGCGGCGCAAATCAAGGTCGTGTCCGTGCAATCCGGTGACTGGGAGATCGACAAGGGCAACAAGGTCGCCGCGTCGATTCTCAGCGAATACCCGCAAACCAAGGCCCTGTTGGCCGGCAACGACAGCATGGCGGTCGGTGCGGTGTCTGCTGTGCGCGCCGCGGGCAAGGCCGGCAAGGTGCAAGTGGTCGGCTACGACAACATCAATGCCATCCAGCCAATGCTCAAAGATGGTCGCGTGCTGGCCACGGCGGACCAGTTTGCGGCTAAACAGGCGGTGTTCGGCATCGAGACTGCATTGAAGATTCTCAAGGGCGAGAAGGTCGACGACGGTGCCAATGGCGTGATCGAAACGCCGGTAGAACTGGTCACCAAATAGCCTTCTGGCGACGCAGCGGCGCTCGTCCAACCGGACGAGCGCATGGAGAGTTTTTATGTCAGTTTCCGTCCCGAACGCTGTCCTCTCGGTCAGCGGTATCGGCAAGACCTACGCCCAACCGGTGCTGACCGGCATCGACCTGACGCTCATGCGCGGTGAAGTGCTGGCGTTGACCGGCGAGAACGGCGCAGGCAAAAGCACGCTTTCGAAGATTATTGGCGGGCTGGTCACGCCGACCACCGGCCAGATGCAGTTTCAGGGGCAGGACTATCGTCCGGGTAGCCGGGCTCAGGCTGAAGCGCTGGGTATCCGCATGGTCATGCAGGAACTCAATCTGCTGCCGACCTTGTCGGTGGCGGAAAACCTGTTTCTTGACAACCTGCCCAGCAAAGGTGGCTGGATCAGCCGCAAGCAGTTGCGCAAGGCTGCCATCGAGGCCATGGCGCATGTCGGGCTCGACGCCATTGACCCGGACACCCTGGTCGGCGAACTGGGCATTGGGCACCAGCAAATGGTGGAGATTGCCCGCAACCTGATTGGTGATTGTCATGTGCTGATTCTCGACGAGCCGACGGCGATGCTCACTGCGCGCGAAGTCGAAATGCTGTTCGAGCAGATCACCCGTCTGCAGGCTCGCGGCGTATCGATCATCTACATCTCCCACCGCCTCGAAGAGCTGGCGCGGGTCGCGCAGCGCATTGCCGTACTGCGCGACGGCAACCTGGTTTGCGTCGAGCCTATGGCCAACTACAACAGCGAGCAACTGGTCACCCTGATGGTCGGGCGCGAGCTCGGCGAACACATCGATATGGGGGCGCGCAAGATCGGCGCTCCGGTGTTGACGGTCAACGGCCTGAGCCGTGCCGACAAGGTTCGCGACGTGTCGTTCGAGGTCCGTGCCGGAGAGATTTTCGGGATTTCCGGTTTGATCGGCGCGGGGCGTACCGAGTTGCTGCGCCTGATCTTCGGTGCCGATATCGCCGACAGCGGCGCGATTGCCCTGGGGTCGCCGGCACAGGTCGTCGGTATCCGTTCGCCAGTGGATGCGGTCGGGCATGGCATCGCATTGATCACTGAAGATCGCAAGGGCGAAGGCCTTCTGTTGACCCAGTCGATCGGCGCCAACATCGCCTTGGGCAACATGCCCGGTATCTCCAGCGCTGGCTTGGTCGACAACGATCGCGAAAACGCCCTGGCCCAGCGTCAGATCGATGCCATGCGTATCCGCAGCTCCGGGCCGGCACAGCTGGTGTCCGAGTTGTCCGGCGGCAATCAGCAGAAAGTCGTCATCGGCCGTTGGCTGGAGCGCGACTGTTCGGTGTTGCTGTTCGACGAGCCGACCCGCGGCATCGACGTCGGCGCCAAGTTCGATATCTACAACCTGCTTGGTGAATTGACCCGCCAGGGCAAGGCGCTGGTGGTGGTCTCCAGCGACTTGCGCGAGCTGATGCTGATCTGCGACCGGATCGGCGTGCTGTCGGCGGGGAGGCTGATCAATACATTCGATCGCGACAGCTGGACCCAGGATGAGTTGCTCGCCGCTGCTTTTGCCGGCTACCAAAAACGTGATGCGCAGCTCTTTGAAGCCGCGCCTAGGGATCTTCCATGAAAACCGCTTCTTTCGCCGGCACACGCAGTGGCAACTTCTACGGGCTGGGCACTTACCTGGGGTTGGCGGGTGCCTTGTTGGCGATGATCGTGCTGTTCTCGGTGTTGAGCAGTCATTTCCTGTCCTACGATACTTTCAGCACCCTGGCCAACCAGATTCCGGACCTGATGGTGCTGGCGGTCGGCATGACCTTTGTGTTGATCATCGGTGGCATCGACCTGTCGGTGGGCTCGGTGCTGGCGCTGGCGGCCTCGACTGTGAGCGTGGCGATGCTTGGCTGGGGCTGGGGCGTTCTGCCGGCGGCGCTGCTGGGCATGGCCGTCGCGGCGCTCGCCGGTACCATCACCGGCTCGATCACGGTGGCCTGGCGGATTCCGTCGTTCATCGTGTCCCTGGGCGTGCTGGAAATGGCTCGCGGGGTGGCGTACCAGATGACCGGCTCGCGTACGGCCTACATTGGCGATGCGTTCGCCTGGTTGTCCAACCCGATCGCTTTCGGCATTTCACCGTCGTTCATCATCGCGCTGCTGATCATTTTCATCGCCCAGGCCGTGTTGACCCGCACGGTGTTCGGTCGCTACCTGATCGGTATCGGCACCAACGAAGAGGCGGTGCGGTTGGCGGGGATCAATCCCAAGCCCTATAAAATCCTGGTTTTCAGCCTGATGGGGTTGCTGGCCGGTATTGCCGCGTTGTTCCAGATTTCCCGCCTGGAAGCCGCCGACCCGAATGCCGGCTCCGGTCTTGAGTTGCAAGTGATCGCGGCTGTCGTGATCGGCGGCACCAGCCTGATGGGCGGGCGCGGCTCGGTGATCAGCACGTTTTTTGGTGTGCTGATCATTTCCGTGCTGGCCGCGGGGCTGGCGCAGATCGGCGCAACCGAGCCAACCAAGCGCATCATTACCGGCGCGGTGATCGTGGTGGCGGTGGTGCTGGACACCTATCGCAGTCAACGCGCAAGCCGGCGGACCTGAGTCATGGCGACGATCAAAGATGTGGCAGCCCTTGCCGGCATTTCCTACACCACGGTTTCCCATGTGGTGAACAAGACCCGCCCGGTCAGTGAAGAAGTCCGGATCAAGGTCGAGGCGGCCATCCAGACCCTCGACTATGTTCCCAGTGCGGTAGCCCGTTCGCTCAAGGCCAAGACCACGGCGACCATCGGCCTGTTGGTGCCCAACAGCCTCAACCCGTATTTCGCCGAACTGGCCCGGGGCATCGAGGATTACTGCGAGCGAAACGGTTACTGCGTCATCCTGTGCAACTCCGACGACAATCCGGACAAGCAGCGCAGCTATCTGCGTGTACTGCTGGAAAAGCGTATCGACGGCCTGATTGTCGCCTCGGCCGGCGGCGACAGTCGCCTGGTGCAAGGTCTTAAAGGCGTCCGTACGCCCATGGTGATCGTCGACCGCGGACTGGACGGTATCGATGCGGACCTGGTGCGCATCGACCATGAATACGGCGCGTATCTGGCGACCCGGCATCTGCTGGAACTGGGGCACCGGGATATCGCCACGATCAGCGGGCCGGAAAACACCAGCGTGGCGCAGATGCGTCTGGCGGGTTATCGCCGGGCCTTGAAGGAGGCGGGCGTCGAAGTCTCTCCCGAGCGCATGCTGGAAAGCGATTTCACCAGCACCGGCGGTTACAGTGCCGCCGCAATTTTGCTGGAAAACAACCCGCCTACCGCCATTTTTGCGGCCAACGACATGATCGGCATCGGCGTGCTCCGGGCCGCCGCCGAGCGCAATATTCGCGTACCGAGTGAGTTGTCGGTGATCGGCTTCGACGATATCCAGATGAGTCGGTATGTCTATCCGTCGTTGACCACGGTGGGGCAATCGATCGTGCAACTCGGCGAAATGGCCGCCGAAGTGCTTTTACGGCGAATTGCCACGCCGGGCCTGGCGACCGATCAGCGGATCGTGACGCCGAGTATCGTCATACGTGAATCGACGGCGCCGCTGGCCGGCGTGTTTGCCCAGTGCCGTTGAAAACAGAGAGCCGTTGACAACAGAAAGCCGCTGAACCCACAGCGTCGCCGAAACAGAATCGATGAGTAGCAATGTATGCCAGCAAAAGTAGTGGTAATAGGTAGTTTGAACATGGACCTGGTGACCCGGGCACCACGCTTGCCCAAGGGCGGTGAAACACTGATTGGTCAGTCGTTCTGCACCGTCTCCGGCGGCAAGGGCGCGAATCAGGCCGTGGCTGCGGCGCGGCTGGGAGCCCAGGTGTCGATGATCGGGTGCGTGGGCAGTGACGCTTATGGTGAGGCGCTGCGTGGGGCGCTGTTGGCCGAGCAGATCGATTGCCAGGCGGTGAGCGCCGTTGACGGTTCCAGCGGCGTGGCGTTGATTGTGGTCGACGACAGTAGTCAGAACACCATCGTGATCGTCCCCGGCGCCAACGGTGCATTGACCACAGAAGCCATTGACCGTTTTGAATCGGTGATACACGCGGCGGACGTGCTCATCTGTCAGCTGGAGGTGCCCGATGCTTCTGTTGGTCATGCGCTCAAGCGCGGTCGCGAGCTGGGCAAGACCGTCATCCTCAATCCGGCGCCGGCCAGTCGTCCGTTGCCATCGGACTGGTACGCGTCCATCGATTACCTGATTCCCAACGAGAGCGAGGCGTCGGCCCTGAGCGGTCTGTCGGTGGACTCCCTGGACACCGCGCAAGCCGCGGCGACCCGCCTGATAGCCCTGGGCGCCGGCAAGGTGATCATCACCCTCGGTGCGCAAGGTTCGCTGTTTGCCGATGGCCAACGCTTCGAACATTTCCCTGCGCCCGTGGTAAAGGCTGTCGATACCACGGCGGCCGGCGATACGTTCGTCGGCGGTTTCGCTGCGGCGCTGGCCGCGGGTCAAGATGAGGTGTCGGCGATTCGCTTCGGGCAGGTGGCTGCGGCGTTGTCGGTCACCCGTGCCGGCGCGCAACCTTCGATTCCTGCCTTGAGCGATGTGCAGGCGTTTAAAATTCCATGAAAAAGACACCCCTGCTAAACATTGCGCTGTCACGGCTGATAGCCTCATTGGGGCATGGCGACAGGGTCGTCATCGGGGATGCGGGGCTGCCGGTTCCGCCGGGCGTTGAATTGATCGACCTGGCCCTGACCCATGGCATTCCGGATTTTGTCAGCACCTTGAAGGTCGTGCTCAGTGAGATGCAGGTCGAAAGCCATGTGCTGGCTCAGGAAATCTTCGATAAAAAGCCGTCGGCCCTGGTTGCGCTGAATGAGTTGGACGGCGAAGGCGCACTGGGTCGGCGTGAGGTGCTCGCCCATGAACAATTCAAGGTTCTGAGCCGGCAGGCCAGGGCGATTGTTCGGACAGGCGAGTGTCAGCCGTACTGCAACATTGTGCTGGTCGCCGGCGTTACGTTTTGACTGGCTGTCCGCGTGTTTGATGTCCCCGGCACAAGGAGTGTGTCCCGTATCGCTATGCTCAGAAACTGAACCCACTGCTCTGGAGCTTGCTGCTTTTGACCTTGAAGACCGCCACGAACGCCCTCGAGGCAGCAAAGATCGACCTGATCATCGACACCGATCCAGGGGCTGACGATGTCGTTGCCCTGTTGTTCGCCCTGGCATCGCCGGACGAGCTGAATGTTCGGGCATTGACCACCGTTGCAGGCAACGTTCGCCTGGACAAGACCTCACGCAATGCGCGACTGGCCCGGGAATGGGCGGGGCGTGAGGAGGTGCCGGTTTATGCCGGTGCACTCAGGCCGCTGATGCGCACGCCGATCTATGCCGAGGATATTCATGGTAAGGAAGGTCTGTCGGGCGTCGCCGTGCATGAGCCGAAGAAGGGCCTGGAAAAGGGCAGTGCGGTGACTTACCTGATCGATGCGCTGAAATCGGCCGAGCCCCACAGCATTACCATCGCCATGCTAGGCCCACAGACCAACCTGGCCCTGGCGCTGATCCAGGAGCCGGGTATCGTTCAGGGCATCAAGGAAGTGGTGGTCATGGGCGGTGCGCACTTCAACGGCGGCAACATCACACCGGTGGCCGAGTTCAACCTGTTCGCCGACCCGCAAGCGGCCGAAGTGGTACTCAACAGCGGCGTAAAGCTGACCTACCTGCCGCTGGATGTGACCCACAAGATCCTTACCAGCGAAGCGCGCCTCAAACAGATTGCCGCGCTGAACAACAACGCCAGCCGGCTGGTGAGCGACATTCTCAATGAGTACGTCAAAGGCGACATGGAACACTACGGCATTCCGGGCGGCCCGGTGCATGACGCCACGGTTGTCGCTTACCTGCTCAAGCCGCAGTTGTTCAGCGGTCGTTCGGTCAACGTGGTGGTCGACAGCCGCGAAGGGCCGACCTTTGGACAAACCATCGTTGACTGGTATGACGGTCTGAAGGCGCCAAAGAACGCCTTCTGGGTAGAAAGCGGCGATGCCCAGGGCTTCTTCGATCTGCTGACCGAGCGCCTGGCCCGCCTGAAGTAAGCATCATCTCCCGCAGGTGGTTTCACTCCCTCGCGCTAACCGCTAACCGCTTAGCTCTTTTGGTCCGACAAGTGTTTCTCGAAAATCTGCTCGATGAACGATTGGGCGGCTTCGGTTCCAAGGTCCCTGACCAGAAGGTCGATACCGATAATGGCGAGCTCTTCCGTGCTGCCTGGGCTGTAGGAGCTGTGGCCGTCTTGCCACTTGGCCTTGATGTCAGCGTCGATGCTTACGGTGGTCATGATGGCGCTCGTGGGGTCGGGGAAGTCTGAGTGCCGAGTTAACCATTTTACGGGGCTTTTGACACGTCGACTTAGGCAGCAAAGGAGGGCTGTGCGACACTTGGTCTCTGACGAATATTCAAGGAATGCGCTGTGCAGATCGATTTGAACTCCCCGGATGGCCTGACCCTGGAGGCGGTGCGTCGGTTGCTGGCCAGCGCCAGTGACGATGAGCACACTCAGTTGCGGGTCACCAAAGGGGGCATTGCCTACATCTCCTCAGGTGTCGTGGGCGGTACCGATATCGACGGGTTGTTGTTCCGGCTCGAAACCTGGGCCAAGGGCTCCGGTTATGTCGGGCGGGTCGCGGCCAGCGATGAAGTCTGGGTCATGCAAATCTTCAATGCCTTGAAAGAGAACTGGCCCAATCCGCCTTACGACTACATCGACGTCTATTGAGCGTCGTTCATATTCAGTCACGATTCAGTGATTAAGGGGAGCGCGGCGCTCAGGCAGAATCGCGGCTCGTCCGGATCATGGGCAGGGTGCTAGTGCTCCCTGTGAAACCAAACGCCAGTCTGGTTGTCGCACGATCTCAGCTTAATCATTGAATAAGGAGGCTTCATGCCTTGGAAGCTCGCGTCATTGGGTACTTTGTTGGCCGTTGCCACGCTGGCCGGTTGCAGCACTACCTCTACGGAGTCGGCAACAACGGATGTTGCGACGACTGACACGGGTCACAGCCGCTGTGAAGCAAAGGCTGCCGAGTTCACCATCGGCAAACAGGCATCGCCGCAATTGCTTGAGCAAGCGCGTACCCGCGCAGGAGCGCAAAACGCGCGGTTCCTGTTGCCAACCGACATGGTGACGCTGGAGTACCGTTCAGACCGCCTGAACCTGAACACCGATGCCAATAAAGTGGTCACTCGCGTCAACTGCGGCTGATCGCTCGGCTTTTGTTTCATCCATAAAAAACCCCGTCACATGGACGGGGTTTTTTTAGTGCGCCTGGAAATTACTCTGGGCGAACTTGAGCAGCTTGCATACCCTTTTGGCCTTTCTCAGCCACGAAGGAAACAGTCTGGCCTTCTTTCAGGCTTTTGAAACCGTCGCTTTCGATAGCTTTGAAGTGTACGAACAGGTCGTCACCGCCACCTTGAGGAGTGATGAAGCCGAAGCCTTTTTCATCGTTGAACCATTTAACGGTGCCGGTTTGGCGATTAGACATGGTGTATCTCCAAGAAACATATATTTTCAGTAGTACTGTGCTGCTCAGGCCAACTGGGCACACCCGGATATCATAGTCGAAATGTTCGCTTTGGGAGCCCCCCGGGCGAGCTGTTTGCCGATCAGTCGTGGTTTCTTTATGTCCTGAAATGGCTGAAAGCCCCGGTTTATAAGGCTTTCAGCCGAAAGAAAAGACGAAAAAAAAGCTGTAAAACCTTCAAAAAATGTCAGGCAAAGCGACATTCGGCCTGTTTTTTCGGTTATTGCAGGTGAAAAAATCAATGCGAGAAGCTTATTTCTTCGCCCCGGGATCGACCCTGCAAGTGGCGATTTTCTTCATCGCCTGATTTCCCAGTTCTTGACTTGCCGTGCCGTCCATCAATGCCTGAAGGTCTTTGGCAGGATAGGATTTGATCTGGTCGGCGCCGCAACCACAGACGGCTTTTGCCTTCGCATCACCGATCTTTTGTGCCGCTGCAGGGACGCATTGCGCCATGTATTTCTCGCGCTCACCCTTTGGCCAATCGGCGTGGGCGGCCAATGGCAGCAGCAGAACGATGGGTGCGACTACGGCGAACAAACGGTTCAGACGCATGCTGGGATGCTCCTTGTGGGTCAATGACGTGTTATCTGAGGGGCGAAGCGGTGTTCAAGTTCAGCACTCTGGCATAAAAATGCCCGATTTGCCCCCGCACAAAGTCTGCGTGCATCGACGACCGTTCATCTGTGCTAGCATGCCTCGCTCGGGCGTTTGCAGGCTCCGACGGACCTTCAGTCCCGGCGGCGGCAGATGCGCGATTAACCCTGATTTGAATCCCAGTCACTCTGGTTCGGTTTTCCGGTTGGCCGCAAGGCTCCTGCCGCTGTAAGGCAGGCGTTCGTCATTGAATGGCCTGGACCGGATCTTGTACTGGCTCATCCCAACCCACGTGACCTTTGGTAGGGGTCACCACTAGGAGAGGAGGCGCCATGCCAACTATTACTCTTCCCGACGGCAGTCAACGTTCATTCGATCACCCGGTTTCCGTAGCCGAGGTCGCCGCATCCATTGGTGCAGGCCTGGCCAAGGCCACCGTGGCCGGCAAGGTCAATGGCAAGCTGGTCGACGCCAGCGACATCATCGACAGCGACGCGTCGCTGCAAATCATCACGCCAAAGGATGAAGAGGGGCTGGAGATCATTCGCCACTCTTGCGCCCACCTGGTTGGCCATGCGGTCAAGCAGTTGTACCCGACCGCCAAAATGGTCATCGGTCCGGTCATCGATGAAGGTTTCTATTACGACATCGCTTTCGAGCGTCCTTTCACTCCGGACGACCTGGCCGCCATCGAACAGCGCATGCAGCAGCTGATCGAGAAAGATTACGACGTGATCAAGAAAGTCACTCCGCGCGCCGAAGTGATCGAAGTGTTCAAGGCCCGTGGCGAAGACTACAAGTTGCGCCTGGTCGAGGACATGCCGAACGAGCAGGCCATGGGCCTGTACTATCACGAAGAATACGTCGACATGTGCCGCGGTCCGCACGTGCCGAACACGCGCTTCCTGAAATCCTTCAAGCTGACCAAGCTGTCCGGTGCCTACTGGCGCGGCGATGCCAAGAACGAGCAATTGCAGCGCGTCTACGGCACCGCCTGGGCGGACAAGAAGCAACTGGCCGCCTACATCCAGCGCATTGAAGAAGCCGAAAAGCGCGACCACCGCAAGATCGGCAAGCGCCTGGGCCTGTTCCACACCCAGGAAGAAGCGCCGGGCATGGTGTTCTGGCACCCCAATGGCTGGACTTTGTACCAGGTGCTCGAGCAGTACATGCGCAAGGTGCAGCGCGACAACGGTTACCTGGAAATCAAGACACCCCAGGTCGTTGACCGCAGCCTGTGGGAAAAGTCCGGGCACTGGGCCAACTACGCCGACAACATGTTCACCACCCAGTCGGAAAGCCGCGACTACGCGATCAAGCCGATGAACTGCCCGTGCCACGTGCAGGTGTTCAACCAGGGCCTGAAAAGCTACCGCGAGTTGCCGATGCGCCTGGCCGAATTCGGTGCCTGCCACCGTAACGAGCCATCGGGTGCCTTGCACGGCATCATGCGCGTGCGTGGATTCACCCAGGACGACGCGCACATTTTCTGCACCGAAGAACAGATGCAGGCTGAATCCGCTGCGTTCATCAAGCTGACCATGGATGTCTACGCCGACTTCGGCTTCACCGATGTCGAGATGAAGCTGTCCACTCGTCCGGAAAAACGCGTCGGTTCCGACGAGCTTTGGGATCGCGCCGAAGCTGCGCTGGCCGCAGCCCTTGATAGTGCGGGCCTGCCGTACGATCTGCAGCCGGGCGAGGGTGCGTTCTACGGTCCGAAGATCGAGTTCTCGCTGAAAGATTGCCTCGGTCGCGTCTGGCAATGTGGTACCCTGCAGCTCGATTTTAACCTGCCTGTCCGTCTGGGAGCCGAATACGTCTCCGAAGACAACAGCCGCAAGCACCCGGTCATGTTGCACCGGGCGATCCTGGGGTCCTTCGAGCGTTTCGTCGGAATTCTGATCGAGCACTACGAGGGCGCATTCCCCGCGTGGCTGGCTCCGACCCAGGCAGTGGTGATGAATATCACTGATAAACAGGCTGATTTTGCCGCCGAAGTGGAAAAAACTCTCAACGAAAGCGGGTTTCGTGCCAAGTCTGACTTGAGAAATGAAAAGATCGGCTTTAAAATCCGCGAGCATACTTTGCTCAAGGTTCCTTTTCTCTTGGTTATCGGAGATCGGGAAGTCGAGATGCAGACTGTCGCTGTGCGTACTCGTGAAGGTGCTGACCTGGGCTCGATGCCCGTCGCCCAGTTCGCTGAGTTTCTCGCGCAAGCGGTTTCCCGGCGTGGTCGCCCAGATTCGGAGTAATTATTATTAAGCGTGAAATGAGACAAGATAAACGAGCTGCACCGAAAGCCCCGATCAACGAGAATATCTCGGCACGCGAGGTTCGGTTAATTGGAGCTGAAGGTGAACAGCTTGGGATTGTGTCAATTGAAGACGCGCTTCTTAAGGCTGAAGAGGCCAAGCTGGATCTGGTGGAGATTTCCGCCGATGCAGTACCACCTGTTTGCAAACTGATGGACTACGGCAAATCGATCTTCGAAAAGAAGAAACAGGTTGCTGCGGCCAAGAAAAACCAGAAGCAGATTCAGGTTAAAGAAATCAAGTTTCGTCCAGGGACGGAGGAAGGGGATTACCAGGTAAAACTGCGCAACCTGGTACGTTTCCTGAGTGATGGGGACAGGGCCAAGGTATCCTTGCGATTCCGCGGCCGTGAGATGGCCCACCAGGAGCTGGGGATGGAACTCCTCAAGCGAGTTGAAGGTGACTTGCTCGAGTACGGTTCGGTCGAACAGCATCCTAAGATGGAAGGACGCCAGCTGATCATGGTCATCGCCCCGAAAAAGAAGAAGTAATCAACAGGGCACGGCAGGCCTTCTGATTATGTTTATCAACTGAATGCGGAGTATCCGAACATGCCAAAAATGAAGACCAAAAGTGGTGCTGCTAAGCGGTTTCTGAAAACTGCTAACGGTATCAAGCACAAGCACGCTTTCAAGAGCCACATCCTGACCAAAATGTCGACCAAGCGTAAGCGTCAACTGCGCGGTAGCAGCTTGCTGCATCCGTCTGACGTGGCAAAAGTCGAGCGCATGCTGCGCCTTCGTTAATTTTAGTCAAGAATAGAGGAAGTAACTCATGGCTCGTGTAAAGCGTGGCGTCATTGCCCGTAAGCGTCACAAAAAAATTCTGAAACTTGCTAAAGGCTACTACGGCGCACGCTCCCGCGTATTCCGTGTTGCCAAGCAAGCGGTAATCAAGGCAGGCCAGTACGCCTACCGTGACCGTCGTCAGAAAAAACGTCAGTTCCGCGCTCTGTGGATCGCTCGTATCAACGCTGGTGCTCGTATCAACGGTCTGTCCTACAGCCGTTTCATCGCCGGCCTGAAAAAAGCGTCCATCGAGATCGACCGTAAGGTTCTGGCTGATCTGGCAGTGAACGAAAAAGCGGCGTTTGCTGCGATTGTCGAGAAAGCTAAAGCCACCTTGGCTTAAGTACCCCCGACAGTCACCCGGCCTCACATCTGTGGGGTCAGGTGTTAAACGTCATAAATAGGGGAAGAGCCTTCAAGCTCTTCCCCTATTTTGTATCTGGAGTCTGTACATGGAAAACCTGGATGCGCTCGTCTCTCAAGCACTAGAGGCTGTGCAAAGCGCTGAAGATATCAATGCCCTGGAGCAAATCCGGGTTCACTACCTTGGCAAGAAGGGTGAATTGACTCAGGTGATGAAGACCCTGGGGAATTTGCCGGCAGAAGAGCGTCCGCAGGTCGGTGCGCTGATCAACGTTGCCAAGGAGCGTGTCACAGAGGTCCTTAATGCGCGCAAGGCATTGTTTGAAGAAGCCGATCTGGCTGCCAAACTCTCTGCCGAGTCCATTGACGTGACCCTGCCTGGCCGTGGTCAGACCTCCGGTGGTCTGCATCCGGTTACCCGCACTCTGGAACGCGTCGAACAGTTCTTCACCCGTATTGGCTACGGCATCGCCGAAGGCCCTGAGGTCGAAGACGACTATCACAACTTCGAAGCGCTCAACATCCCAGGCCACCATCCGGCCCGGTCGATGCATGACACCTTCTATTTCAATGCGAACATGCTGTTGCGCACCCATACCTCGCCGGTACAGGTCCGCACCATGGAGTCGAAACAGCCGCCGATCCGCATCGTCTGCCCAGGCCGTGTATATCGCAGCGACTCCGATATCACCCACTCGCCGATGTTCCACCAGGTCGAAGGCCTGCTGATCGATCGCGACATCAATTTCGCCGACCTCAAAGGCACCATCGAAGAGTTCCTGCGGGTGTTCTTCGAAAAGGAACTGGCGGTGCGTTTCCGTCCTTCCTACTTCCCGTTCACCGAGCCATCCGCCGAAGTCGACATGGAGTGCGTGATGTGCAGCGGTAAAGGCTGCCGCGTCTGCAAGCAGACTGGCTGGCTGGAAGTGATGGGTTGCGGCATGGTGCACCCGAACGTGCTGCGCATGTCCGGGATCGACCCGGAAGAGTTCTCGGGCTTTGCCTTCGGCATGGGTGTCGAGCGTCTGGCCATGCTGCGTTACGGCGTGAACGACTTGCGTCTGTTCTTCGACAACGACTTGCGGTTCCTCGCGCAATTTCGCTAGTCGTAACGAATTCTTAGGAGAGCAGGATGAAATTCAGTGAACAATGGCTGCGCGGCTGGGTTAGCCCGCAGGTAAGTCGCGACGAGCTGGTTGCTCGTCTGTCGATGGCCGGTCTTGAGGTCGATAGCGTTACGCCGGCCGCCGGTGTTTTCAGTGGCGTGGTGGTTGGCGAGGTGCTGAGCACCGAGCCGCACCCGGACGCCGACAAGCTGCGCGTGTGCCAGGTCAGCAGCGGTTCGGAAACCTTCCAGGTCGTTTGCGGTGCGCCAAACGTGCGCCCGGGCCTGAAGATTCCTTTCGCCATGATCGGTGCCGAGCTGCCAGGCGACTTCAAGATCAAGAAGGCCAAGCTGCGTGGCGTTGAGTCCAACGGCATGCTGTGCTCGCAATCCGAGCTGCAGGTTGGTGAAGGTAATGACGGTCTGATGGAGCTGCCGGCCGATGCGCCGGTCGGTCAGGACATTCGTGAATACCTCAACCTGGAAGATGCCAGCATCGAGGTCGATCTGACCCCGAACCGTGGCGACTGCCTGTCCCTGGCCGGTCTGGCCCGTGAAGTCGGCGCACTGTACGCCGCTCCGGTGGTTCGTCCGGTAGTGGCTTCGGTGCCTGCCGCCCACGACGAAGTGCGTTCGGTCGAAGTGCTGGCGCCCGCCGCGTGCCCACGCTACCTCGGTCGAGTGATTCGTAACGTCGACCTGTCCAGGCCTACGCCGCTGTGGATGGTCGAGCGCCTGCGTCGTGCCGATGTGCGCAGCATCGATGCTGCCGTCGACATCACCAACTACGTGATGCTGGAGCTGGGTCAGCCGCTGCACGCCTTCGATCTCGCCGAAATCAACGGTGGCATCCGTGTACGCATGGCCGAAGAGGGCGAGAAGCTGGTGCTGCTCGACGGTCAGGAGGTCACCCTGCGTAGCGATACGCTGGTGATTGCCGACCACTCCCGCGCACTGGCCATCGCCGGCGTCATGGGTGGCGAGCACAGCGGTGTTTCCGCGACCACCCGTGATGTGTTCCTGGAAAGCGCCTTCTTCGACCAGATCGCCGTAGCAGGCAAGGCCCGTTCCTATGGCCTGCACACCGATGCATCGCATCGCTATGAGCGTGGTGTGGACTGGCAACTGGCCCGCGAAGCCATGGAGCGCGCGACTGGCCTGCTGCTGGACATCACCGGTGGTGAAGCGGGTCCGATCATCGAGACCGTCAGCGAACAGCACCTGCCGAAAATTGCTCCGGTCACCCTGCGTGCCCAGCGCATTACCCAGATGCTGGGTATGGAAATGGATTCGGCTGAAGTGGAGCGCCTGCTCAATGCCTTGGGCCTGACCATTACTGCCGACGGGGCAGGGCAGTGGCGTGTAGAAGTGCCAAGCCATCGCTTCGATATCAGCCTGGAAGTCGACCTGATCGAAGAACTGGCACGCCTGTACGGCTACAACCGTTTGCCGGTTCGTTATCCGCAAGCGCGTCTGGCGCCGCAAGCCAAGGCAGAAGCCCGTAGCGATTTGCCGGAACTGCGCCGCCTGCTGGTTGCCCGTGGATATCAGGAAGCCATTACCTACAGCTTCATCGATCCAAAACAGTTCGAGCTGTTTAATCCGGGTGTGGAGCCGTTGCTGCTGGCTAATCCGATCTCCAATGACATGGCTGCCATGCGTTCGTCGCTGTGGCCAGGTCTGGTCAAGGCGCTTCAGCACAACCTGAACCGTCAGCAGGATCGCGTGCGTCTGTTCGAAAGCGGCCTGCGTTTCGTTGGTCAGCTCGAAGGTCTGAAGCAAGAGCCGATGTTGGCGGGTGTTGTTTGCGGTAGTCGCCTGCCGGAAGGCTGGGCGCAGGGTCGCGATACCGTCGACTTCTTCGACGTCAAGGCTGACGTGGAAGCGGTGCTGGGCTTCGCCGGTGCCCTGGATGCATTCACTTTCGTGCCGGGCAAGCACCCAGCGCTGCACCCGGGTCAAACCGCACGCATCGAGCGTGACGGTCGTCTGGTCGGCTTCATTGGCGCGATCCACCCTGAATTGTCGAAAACCCTCGGTCTCGACCGTCCGGTCTTCGTCTTCGAGCTGGTTCTGGCGGAAGTGGCGTCGGGCAAAATGCCTGCATTCCACGAGTTATCGCGCTTTCCTGAAGTGCGTCGTGACCTTGCACTGATTGCACACAAAGACGTCGCAGCCACGGCTGTACTGGACGTAATCCGTGAAAATGCAGGCGAATGGCTGACAGACCTCAGGCTATTTGACGTGTATCAGGGTAAAGGCATTGATCCTGATAGAAAAAGCCTCGCAGTCGGCTTGACCTGGCAGCATCCATCGCGCACTCTTAATGACGATGAGGTGAATACCGCAACGCAAAACATCCTCACCTCGCTCGAAAAAAGGTTGAACGCCACGTTAAGGAAGTGACGTATGGGGGCTCTGACGAAAGCTGAGATGGCGGAACGTCTGTATGAAGAGCTGGGCCTGAACAAACGGGAGGCCAAGGAATTGGTCGAACTGTTTTTTGAAGAAATCAGGCACGCTCTTGAAGACAACGAACAAGTCAAATTGTCCGGTTTCGGCAATTTCGACCTTCGGGACAAACGCCAGCGGCCTGGCCGCAATCCGAAAACGGGGGAAGAAATCCCGATCACGGCTCGCCGTGTGGTCACCTTTCGTCCAGGGCAGAAGTTGAAGGCCCGAGTTGAGGCTTATGCTGGAACCAAGTCATAACGACGAGCTCCCCGTCATCCCGGGCAAACGCTACTTCACCATTGGTGAAGTCAGCGAGCTGTGTGCGGTAAAACCGCACGTGCTGCGCTACTGGGAGCAGGAGTTTCCTCAACTCAACCCTGTCAAACGTCGCGGAAACCGCCGGTATTATCAGCGCCAGGATGTGCTGATGATTCGGCAGATCCGCGCGCTTCTTTATGACCAGGGGTTCACAATCGGCGGAGCGCGCCTGCGCTTGTCCGGTGATGAGGCCAAAGACGACACCACCCAATACAAACAAATGATCCGCCAGATGATCGCCGAGCTCGAAGATGTTCTGGTGGTGCTCAAGAAATAAAATCCTGCTTTTAAATACTTCCAGTTTTCAAAAGCTTGCGATATATTCTTGAACGTTCCTCGAGGTGAGGAACGGGTTTCACGCCTAGTCGGGGCGTAGCGCAGTCCGGTAGCGCACTAGCATGGGGTGCTAGGGGTCGAGTGTTCGAATCACTCCGTCCCGACCATTTATTCTTAAAAAAATCCAGTCACTTAGCGGTGACTGGATTTTTTTATGATTTATTGTTTTTGCGCGGAGCTGATTTTTGCCCCACTTTTTGCCCCACTGAGGATTTCGATTATCCGCTGGTCGAGAGGGAGGGGAATTAACGTAGAGTGCTCCAACGCGGGGTGTTCAAGAGCATCGGGTGCGAGGCGTGCACGATTGCATCGTTAATAGGGAGGAACGTTTTCCTCTTCGGGTATGAACCTCCACGTATCCGCCACATATCTCCAAGCAGAGCCCGTAAGAGACTGGCTCTAAATCTCTACCGCGGGTGGCAGTGAGCGCTCTTTCAGGTGGCTGAAGGCATAACGGGTACGCAGGGCAGGGTCATAGGCGGGGAACGGCACGATTGCCCCTGCACTGATTTCCTGCTCAAAAGTGCCTTCGCAGCGAGGATTTCTTGTGCCCGAGCTGGTTGCACGCCTCAGACCATCTTTCCACCAGGCAATACGCTCGAATAGTCAAAGCGTGGGTGACCGCCATTGGCCTTGATCCAACCATGTACGGTACTCACACGCTTCGGAGAACCAAGGCTTCTTTGATCTATCGCAGGGCAAAGAACCTGAGGTCCGTCCAACTCCTGCTTGGTCATACGAAGCTTGAAAGCACTGTTAGGTACCTGGGAGTCGAGGTCGATGATGCCTTGGAAATGGCGGAGCAGACGGAAGTCTGACCATTCATTGTGACGGTCGTGCTAGACCGTCGCTACTCGTCCCACTATCGGTCAAATGTGCCTATAAAATCAGAGTGCCGATTCAGATCAGAGGGCAGCCTTAGACTGCACTGAGTGATCTAAGACTGGCGTATCCTCATTATGGAATCTGTGATGGCTTGAGCATTTGTGTCCAGCGTTTCCATGGCCGATATCGCATTAGCGGCAACACTGCCAACCCCATTTTCTAAAAGCCACTTGGTTATTTCTTCTATTGCTGCACCTAGGGCGTGTTGATTGTGGAGGAGCAATGTCAGAGCGTCAGCCGTCGCGATCTTGCAGTCTGAGCTATCTGGCATGACGGTCATCCTTGAGAAATGTTGCCGGAAGCCTAGCTCATCTCACGCTGGCTGAGACTGGTGGCTAATTACCTAGTTCTATCTAGCTGTTTGCATTCAACATTCACCTGAATTGCGCTTGCTCACGCTCCTGATTTTTGACCGGTAGAGGACGACCTAAAGTTGACTGTGGCGACAGGCAGAAATCAGCCAAAAGCGGTCATCTATTCCTACAAAATGATGTTCGCCACCAAGATCGAGCTTGGCGAACCCGTGCCGGCATGACCCGTTTGTTGACGCCTCTGCGTACGATAAAACAGCGCATCAGCTCCTCTTGCACTTAGAAACCGACAAAATCACTGATCCGTCGCATCAGACTTCGTGTTTACTTCGGGCCAATGTGTAATATGCGGATTCCACGACACTTGGACACTCAATCCACGATCATCTGGACAGTCATTCCACGCTCACTTGGACACCTGATCCACATCCACTTGGACAGGCAGTCGGAGCGCAGCGACGCAGGTTTGCATAG
>NZ_JAHBDJ010000020.1:0-91428 GCF_019956375.1 Pseudomonas sp. GL-R-19
CTTGCGAAAGCCTTCATTGCCGTTGATATAAGCCTCAATGGCCGTAATTTTGAACTGAAGCGAAAACTTGCCCATGGAAACACCGCCAAAAGTCAGGGTTGGTGTCCAACTTTTGGGGTGCAGTCCAGCCCTCCCCGCAGCGCATCGCCCGGCAACGGATTGAAAGAGCTGGCGCGTTTCCTGCAAGTCCCCCTCATATCGCCATAAAACGAGCACTTCCGGTGAGCCCGGTCGTGCCCTGAACGGCGGCAGGTTTAACCCGGATGGCCCGCAAAAGCTTGATACAGCTTGGCTGAGCCCTGTGACGAACAAGAGGGGAAGGGATGAAGGCAGTTATTTTGGCGGGTGGCCTGGGTACGCGGATCAGCGAAGAGTCGCACCTCAAGCCCAAGCCAATGATCGAGGTCGGCGGCAAGCCAATTCTCTGGCACATCATGAAACAGTACTCCGCTCACGGGATCCACGATTTCGTGATCTGCCTTGGCTACAAGGGCTATGCGATCAAGGACTTTTTCGCCAACTACTTTCTGCACACCTCCGACGTCACGTTCGACATGTGCAACAACCGCATGGATGTTCACCAGAACTACAGTGAGCCATGGCGCGTCACGCTGATCGACACCGGGGAAGAGACCATGACCGGCGGCCGTTTGCGCCGCGCCCGACGCTACCTCGAAGACGAACAGGCGTTCTGCTTTACCTACGGCGACGGCGTGTCGGACCTCAACATTGGCGCGTTGGTGGATTTCCATCTCCAGCACGGAAAACTGGCGACCGTCACCGCGGTACAGCCACCCGGCCGCTACGGCGCGCTCAATCGCGATGGCGACAAGGTCCTGGGTTTCACCGAAAAGCCTCGCGGTGATGGTGGCTGGATCAATGGCGGGTTCTTTGTCCTGTCGCCCAAGGTGCTGCCGTTGATCGACGGCGACGACACCTCGTGGGAGTCCGGTCCGCTGGATGGCCTGGCCGAGCGCGGCGAGCTCATGGCGTTCCAGCACGACGGTTTCTGGCAACCGATGGACACCCTGCGTGACAAGAACCACCTCGAGGCGTTGTGGCAGAGCGGGGAGGCCCCATGGAAGCAATGGGACTGAGCCCGCAATTCTGGCGCGGCAAGCGGGTGCTGGTCACCGGCCACACCGGTTTCAAGGGCAGTTGGCTGACGTTGTGGCTGCAAAGCCTGGGTGCCGAAGTCAGCGGGTTTTCCCTCGACCCGTCCACCGAGCCGAGTCTGTTCGAACTGGCGCGGGTGCATGAAGGCATCAACGATCAGCGCGGCGACTTGCGCGACCTGGGCGCTTTACTGGAACTGATCGCCGAGACCCGGCCGGAAATCGTCCTGCACCTGGCGGCACAGCCGCTGGTGCGCGAAGGTTATCGCGACCCGTTGGGCACGTACTCCAGCAACGTCATGGGCACGCTCAACCTGCTCGAAGCGATCCGTCAGGTCGGTGGCGTGCGTGCCTGCGTGCTGGTGACCACCGACAAGGTCTACGCCAACCAGGAATGGCTGTGGCCGTACCGCGAAAACGAAGCGTTGGGCGGTCACGATCCCTACAGCAGCAGCAAGGCTTGCTGCGAGTTGTTGGCGCAATCCTATGCCGCCTCATTCTTTGCGCCTGAAAAGCATGCCGAGCATGGTCTGGCGTTGGCCACGGCCCGTGCCGGCAACGTACTCGGTGGTGGCGATTTTGCCCCGGAGCGGTTGATTCCCGACGTGCTGCGGGCATGGTCGGCGGATGAGCCGGTGACCTTGCGCTATCCGCAGGCGGTACGCCCATGGCAACACGCGCTGGAACCGCTGGCCGGCTATCTGCAACTGGCTGCCGGCCTGTATGAGCAAGGTCCGCAATTCGCCGGGGCGTGGAATTTCGGTCCCGGCGAAGCGGACATGTGCAGCGTCGGCGAGGTGGTCGAACTGCTCGCCAGCCGCTGGCCGCAAGCACGCGGGCTGCGCATCGAACCGAGCGATTTGCATGAGGCCGGCCTGCTGCGCCTGGACAGCAGCCGTGCCCGTCAACTGCTCGGCTGGCAACCGCGCTGGTCGTTGCAGCAATGCCTGACCCAAACCCTGGATTGGCATCTGGCGTGGCAGAACGGCGATGACATGCGCGCCATCAGCCTGGCGCAATTGAACCTGTACCGAGGCGCGCTGTGAGTGAATTTCTGCTGAAGGCGTTGCCGCTGAGCGGTTTGTTCAGCGTGCAGCACAAACGCTTCGAAGACGAGCGCGGGCACTTTTCCCGGTTGTTTTGCGAGGACAGCCTCGGTGCGTTTGGCCAGGCGTTTCATATCCGCCAGATCAATCACTCCTGCACCCGCGAACGCGGCAGCGTGCGTGGCCTGCATTACCAGAATACCCGCGCGCCGGAAGCCAAGTTGATCACCTGCCTGCGCGGTGAAGTCTGGGATGTCGCGGTGGATCTGCGTCCCGACTCCGAGACCTTCCTGCACTGGCACGCCGAACACCTGCGTGCCGGTGATGGCCGCAGCCTGTTGATTCCGGCCGGGTTCGCCCACGGCTTCCAGACCCTGAGCGGCGACGCCGAGCTGCTTTACCTGCACAGCAACGACTACATGCCGGAACACGAAGGCGGTTTGTCGGTGCTCGATCCACGGCTGGCGATTGCCTGGCCGTTGCCTGTCAATAATCTGTCGGTGCGCGATGCAAGTCATCCGGCGCTCGATGAACACTTCGCCGGAGTGCGTCTATGAACTGCCGTGGTTGCGCCACTGCGCTGACCCTGCCGCTGATCGACCTGGGCACCTCCCCACCGTCCAATGCCTACGTGCGTGTCGACCAGCTGGAGCAGGCCGAACAATGGGTGCCGCTGAAGGTTGCCGTGTGCCAGCAATGCTGGCTGGTGCAAACCGAGGATTACACCAGCGCCGACAGCCTGTTCGATGCCGAGTACGCCTATTTCAGTTCGTTCTCCAGCACCTGGCTGGCCCATGCCGAGCGTTATGTGGCCGAGATGGTCGAGCGCTTCGGCCTGAGCGCCGACAGCCGCGTGGTGGAAGTCGCCGCCAACGACGGTTACCTGTTGCAGTACGTGGCCGGGCGCGGCATCCCTTGCCTGGGCGTCGAGCCAACCCGCAGCACCGCGCAAGCGGCGCGGGAAAAAGGCCTGGAGATTCGTGAACTGTTTTTCGGTCGCGACACCGCCGCGCAGCTGAAAAGCGAAGGCTGGGGCGCCGACCTGATGGCCGCCAACAACGTGCTGGCGCATGTGCCGGACATCAACGATTTCCTCGGAGGTTTCGCGACCCTGCTCAAACCGACCGGCGTGGCGACTTTCGAATTCCCGCAGCTGCTGACCCTGATGGCCGGCCAGCAGTTCGACACGCTGTACCACGAGCATTATTCCTACCTGTCGCTGACCGCTGTGCAGACCTTGTGCGAGCGCAATGGCCTGCAAGTGTTCGACGTCAGCCAGCTCCCGACCCATGGCGGTTCGTTGCGGGTGTTCGTGCAGCGACTGGACGGCAAACGTCGCGAAGTACAACCGGCGGTCCGGCAACAGCTGCAGGACGAACTCGCCGCCGGGGTGAAAACCCCTGAGTTCTACTCCACCCTGGCGCCCGCCGCCGAGCGCATCAAGCATGACCTGCTGCGCTTCCTGTTACAGGCCAAGGCTGACGGCAAGCGTGTGGTCGGCTACGGCGCCGCCGCCAAGGGCAACACCCTGCTCAACTACGCCGGGGTCAAGCCGGACCTGCTGGCCTGGGTGGCCGATGCCAATCCGCACAAGCAAGGCAAGTACCTGCCCGGCAGCCGCATTCCGATCGTGTCGCCGGCGCGGATCGACATCGAGAAGCCGGACTACGTGCTGGTACTGCCGTGGAACCTGCTGGATGAGATCACCCAGGCCTTTGCCGGCATTCGTGCATGGGACGGTCGTTTTGTCATTGCCATTCCCGAGTTGATCATTCGATGAGCCGAATTCATTACACCAAACCCAGTGTCGGTGAGCTGGAAGCTGACTACGTACTCGATGCCGTCCGCCATGGTTGGGGAGAGCGCTGCTACGAGTACCTGACGCGCTTCGAAAAGTCCTTTGCCGAGCACGTGGGTGCGACGTACGCGATTGCCACGTCCAGTTGCACCGGTGCGCTGCACATGGGCATGGCGGCGCTGGGCATCGGTGCCGGCGATGAGGTGATCCTCGCCGATACCAACTGGATCGCCTCGGCCGCGCCCATCACCTATCTGGGCGCGACGCCGGTGTTCGTCGACGTGTTGGCCGACAGTTGGTGCCTCGACCCGCAGCAGGTTCGCCGGGCGATCACCCCACGAACCAAAGCGATTCTGGCGGTGCACCTCTACGGCAATCTCTGCGACATGGACGCGTTGCTGGCCATCGGTCGCGAGTTTGGCCTGCCGGTCATCGAAGACGCCGCCGAGGCGATTGGCTCGCAATGGCGCGGCCAGGCCGCCGGTTCGCTGGGCGCGTTCGGCGTGTTTTCCTTTCATGGCACCAAGACCATGACCACCGGCGAAGGCGGCATCTTCGTGACGTCGGACAAGGCTCTGTATGACCGTGTGCTGACCCTGTCCAACCATGGCCGCGTGGCCGGCAGCAGCAAACAGTTCTGGCCGGATTTCCTCGGTTTCAAATACAAGATGAGCAACCTGCAAGCCGCCGTCGGTTGCGCGCAGGTTGAGCGGATCGACGAGTTGATCGAACGCAAGCGAGCGATCTTCGCCCACTACGCCGAGGCGCTGGCGTCGTTGCCGGGCTTGTCCATGAACCCTGAACCGGAACATGCGCGCAACGGTTACTGGATGCCTACCGTGGTCTTTGACCGCGAGCTGGGGATCACGCGGGACATGTTGATCGCCGCCTTCCAGGCCGCCGATATCGATGCGCGGGTGTTCTTCTGGCCGCTGTCGTCCTTGCCGATGTTCAGCGAACTGACGGCTGACTCGCCCGTGGCGCATGCACTGCCGGAGCGCGCGATCAATCTGCCGAGTTACCACGACATGACCAATGACGATCAGCATCGGGTCATCGAGGTGCTGCGCGCGCTGGTACTCAAAAGGGCGCGGCTATGAAGGTTTACCTGTTGGGGGCGGCCAATCCTGAAGCGGTACGGATGATCCTCACCCTGCAACGCAGCCAGCCGGACGTGCAGTTCGCCTTTCTCGATAACGACCCGGCCAAGCAAGGCACGCTGTTTCATGGCGTGCCGGTGGTGGGTGGCACCGACAAGGTGGCCGAGCTGAAAGGCCCCGACACACGCTTTGTCAATTTGATCACTGGCAGCACGGCGCTGCGTTACCGGACCACCTGCGAGATCGTCGAGGCCGGCGGCACCCTGGGCAACTTCATCCACCCGGGCATCGATCTGACGATGATCACGGTGGGTGTCGGCACCTATCTGCAAGAGGGCGTGATCATGCAGGCGCAAGTCAGCCTGGGTGACAACACCAGTATCAGCGCCGGCAGCGTCGTCGGGCATGAAGGGCAGGTCGGCCATTCGGTGTTCATGGCGCCGGGGGTCTGCATTGCCGGTTGTGTCGAGATCGGTGACGGCACCTTTATCGGCACCAACGCCACGATACTGCCGCGATTGCGCATCGGTCGTTGGGTCACCATCGGTGCGGGTGCCGTGGTGACCAGAGACGTTCCAGACTATGCGGTTGTGGTGGGCAGCCCCGCCAGGACCATCAAGACCAATCCAGCTTCCTTTCAAGACGGTCGGGTTTTCAAGTAACCACCGCGACTAATTTCCGGAGAGTCTGTAATGAATCCTCATGAGCAGTTTCGTGAAGAAGTAAAAGAGAACATCGAAGGCCTGCAACAGGACAAAGCCTTGCAAGCCACGTCGCTGGATTGGGTTGGCACGACCGCCAGACATAAGTACACCTACAACTTCAGCTGGATGGGCCGCCCGATCATTCAGTTCCCCCAGGACATGGTCGCCATGCAGGAGATCATCTGGGCGCTGCGGCCGGACATCATCGTCGAGACCGGTATCGCCCACGGCGGCTCGCTGGTGTTTTACGCCTCGATGCTGGAGCTGATCGGCCACGGCGAAGTGCTGGGTGTCGACATCGATATCCGCCAGCACAACCGTGAGGCAATCGAAGCGCACCCGATGAGCAAGCGGATCCGGATGATCCAGGGTTCGAGTATCGATCCGGCGATCGTCGAGCAGGTCCGCCAGCGCGTCGAAGGCAAGACAGTGCTGGTGGTCCTGGATTCCAACCACACCCACGAGCACGTACTGGAAGAACTGCGGGCCTATGCACCGATGACCTCGGTGGGCAGCTACTGCGTGGTGATGGACACCGTGGTGGAAGACATGCCCGAAGACGCCTTCCCGGACCGCCCGTGGGGCAAGGGCGACAACCCGAAAACCGCGGTATGGGCCTACCTGGAAGAAAACCGCGATTTTGAAATCGACCCGGCCATTCACAGCAAGCTGCTGATCACCGTCGCACCGGACGGCTATTTGCGTCGCGTGCGGTAATCGACAAGACATCGTTGGTTTTTTTCGGCGATACGCCGTTGTGGGGAAAGGTATGCAAGGCAAGAACAATTCTGGACACGGGTTGGCACTCAACGAACAGTTGACCGTGGTGCTGATGTCTCACGAGCGGCCGGCATTTTTGCGCCGGGCGGCACGTTTCTACAGTGGCTTGCCTTGCAGGATTCTGGTGCTGGACTCTTCGGCCGAAGGCCAGCCAAGCCTGGCCGGTCAGTATGAAAATGTGGATTACCAGCATGTCCCGCAGTTTGGCTACTGGGGCGTTCGCGCCAAGCTGGCCTTTGGCGTGGAGCAAGTGACCACGCCGTTCATGGTGTTCGCCGCCGACGATGACTTCCATGTGCACGACGCCCTGCGCGCAGCCGTGGCGTTCATGGAGGCCAATCCCGACTACGGCCTGTGCCACGGTTACAGCATGATGTACCTGTCACAACCCAACAGCGTCAGCTACTTCCGGCGTGACAAGAAGGTCTGCGAAGACTATTCGTCCGAGCACGCCGAGGAGCGTGTGCTCGATTACATGCACCAGTACCTGCCGCCTTTTTATGCCGTACAGCGCACCGACCTGGTCCGTGACTGGTATCAGGTGATGCCGCAGGATACGTCCTTCCAATGGCAGGAAATCGGTCACACCTATTACATGCTGGCGCGGGGCAAGGCGCGGATTCTGCCGATCCCGTATGTCGTGCGGGAGATGAACTACGGGTACTCGGACCACAACACCGAGATCTTCCACACCCTGGCTCATGCCGATGCCAAGTCGGTGGCCGAACGCGAGGCCTTTGCCGCGTTCCTCTTCGGGCTGCCGACTCAAGTTCAAGGCGAGAACCCGGAGCAGGGCCAGCAGTTCGCGCTGCAAAGCTTTGAAGCCCTGGCCGATAGCTTGCGCACCGGTCGCGCACTGACCACCGAGCTGATTTTCGAGTCCGCCTGGACGAGCGTCGAGAAAGGCCCGGAGCGCCGTTTCGGCCCCAGGCAATACGTCGAAATGCCGTTCTACAATCAGCCGTTTTTCGATCAGCTGAGCCAGTTCGAATTCCTGTTGCATGCCATGCCGGCCGGTCGCGTTCAATTGGCTGGCCTGGAGGGTATCTGGACCCGTCAGCAGAGCCTGATGCTGGCGCGTAACAATGACACGCCGGAAAGTGTGGTCGACCGTTTGTGGCAGGCCCACGACAGCAACGTCTTCAACCGCACAGTGGTCAAGCGCCTGGTGGCTCAGTTGGAGCTGCTGGGCGAAGACGAAGAGGCGCAGACCCTGCGCGACTGGGCTGCGCGTCTCGAGGCCGTGTCGGTCGAGGGCAATGGTGCGACGTTCGACAAGATGCTCTCCGGTCGTTTGCTCAAGTGGCTTGCGCCCCGTCAGCCCGATGCCCATGAGGCCGAGTCGATCGCCCAACACCTGGCGGCCAACGACGGTGGCCCACAGTTCGGGATTTTCCTGCTGGACCTGGATAACGATATCGACAAGCTGCAGGTCAGCCTCGACAGCCTGCTCGAAGGTCACAGCAAGGCGTTCAAGATCGTGGTCTTCACCACCGGTGAAGCACCGGCGGCGACCACGGCGCAGAACACCCTGCACTTTGTCCGGGTGACCCAAAGCAATTACGTCGACAAGCTGAACCAGAGCGCGCGTCAGTCGACCTGCGATTGGTTGCTGCTGGCCGAGGCCGGCGATGAGTTCACCGCCGGTGGCCTGTTGCGCGCCAGCCTGGAACTGCTGTCTGCCGCGCAGTGCCGTGCCGTCGCCACCGACGAAATCCAGCGCACTGCAGAAGGCGCGCTGGTGGATGTGTTCCGTCCGGGCTTCAACCTTGATTTGCTGCAAAGCCTGCCGGCCTTGATGGCGCGTCACTGGTTGATCCGGCGGGAAGTGTTCATTGAAGTCGGCGGCTACCAGCCTGACTTCAGCAAGGCCCTGGAGTTCGACTTGCTGCTGCGCATCATCGAGCAAGGTGGCCTCAACGGGCTGGCCCACCTGGACGAACCGTTGCTGATCAGCCGGGCACCGGTGCTGGAAGAAAACGCCGATGAGCGCCTGGCGTTGCTGCGCCACTTGGGCAACCGTGGCTACAAGGCCAAGATCACGTCGGCAGTACCGGGCACCTGGCAGGTCGATTACCGCCACACCGAGCGCCCGCTGGTGTCGATCATATTGCCGGCCGGGGACGACCTGGCAGCGCTGCAACAGTGCCTGCAAGCTGTGTTGCTGCGTACCCGCTACATCCAGTACGAAGTGCTGATCGCACTCAACCCGAATCAGTCGGCCGAGGTCAATGACTGGCTGGGTACTTACCAGCATCCAAAAGTCAGCGTGCTGCGTGCCGACCAGACCCTGAGCGACGCGGCGTTGTACAACGCCGCCAGCCAGCAGGCGCAGGGCGAGTATCTGGTGCTGTTGGCCGCCGACAGTGAAGTGGTCAACCCGAACTGGCTTGAGTCGCTGCTCAATCACGCCCAGCGTCCGGAGGTCGGCGTGGTCGGTCCCAAGTTGATCGACCGTGATGGCAAGGTCACTCAGGCCGGCCTGATTCTCGGCATGAACGGTGGTGTGGGCTCAGCCTTTGT
The DNA here is from genome assembly GCF_019956375.1 of Pseudomonas sp. GL-R-19. Taxonomy (NCBI): domain Bacteria; kingdom Pseudomonadati; phylum Pseudomonadota; class Gammaproteobacteria; order Pseudomonadales; family Pseudomonadaceae; genus Pseudomonas; species Pseudomonas sp. GL-R-19. Next base: position 9,067 of record NZ_JAHBDJ010000020.1, read on the forward strand.
CGGTGAAAAGCACGACACCGAAGGTTACTTGCACCGGTTGGCGCTGGAGCAGAACTACTCGGCGGTGTCGAAGGTGTGCCTGATGGTGCGTAAAGCGTTGTTCGACGAGCTGGACGGTCTGGACAGCGTGACCTTCGCCGACGGCTTGAGCGACGTCGACCTGTGCCTGCGGGCCGGACAGGCCGGTTACCTCACCGTGTGGACGCCACTGGTACAGGTCATTCATTCGGGGGAAGTGCCACAGGTGCCGCAGGCCCTCGATGCGCTGCGTGACAAGTGGGCGGCAGCCTTTGCCCAGGATCAGGCCTATAACGCCAATCTGGCCTTGAACGGCAAAGGCTTTGGCCTTGGCGAAAGTGCTTCGGTGAACTGGGCGCAGATGCTCGGGTAGGCCCGGCGAAAAGGTATAAGGGACTCAAGGCATGTTCAACGGTAATTCGATTTTCATCGCAGGCCGGACCGGTTCGTTCGGGCGTCAGATCATCCGGGACGCGCTGGTGCGTGTCTGGTTGCCAGCATGATTCCTTACGCTCGGCAAAGCCTCGATCAGGCGGACATCGACGCTGTGGTCGGCGTATTGCAGTCTGACTGGCTGACCCAGGGGCCGACCATCGAGCGCTTCGAGCGAGCCATGGCCGAACGCTGCGAGGCCGGTTTTGCCGTGGCGGTGTGCAATGCCACGGCGGCCCTGCACATCGCTTGCCTGGCGGCGGGGCTCGGCCCGGGCGATTGGCTGTGGACGACACCGAACACCTTTCTCGCCTCGGCAAACTGCGGTCGCTACTGCGGTGCCGAGGTGGATTTTGTCGATATCGACCCGCTGACCTGGAACCTCGATGCCGCTGCGCTGGCCATCAAGCTGGAACGGGCCGAGCGTGAAGGCCGACTGCCGAAAGTACTCGTGGCCGTGGCGTTCTCGGGGCAGAGCTGCGACATGCGCAGGATTGCCGCACTGGCCAGGCGCTATGGCGTTACGGTGATCGAAGACGCGGCCCATGCCGCCGGTGCGTCCTATGCCGGGCGCCCGGTGGGGTGTGGCGAATTTGCGGCGATGACTGTGTTCAGCTTTCATCCGGTGAAGATCATCACCAGTGCCGAGGGCGGCATGGTCATGACCAATAGCCCGGAACTCGCCGAGCGTTTGCAACGCTTGCGCAGCCACGGCATGACCCGGGATCCGCAGCAGATGACCGGACCCAGCCACGGCCCCTGGTACTACCAGCAGGTGGAGCTCGGTTTCAATTACCGCATTACCGACCTGCAGGCGGCCCTCGGTTTGTCGCAGTTGAATAAGCTCGATGAGTTTATCGAGCGTCGGCGTGAGCTGGCGGCGCGTTATGAGCGCTTGCTGGCGTATTTGCCGCTGACCCTGCCCAGCGCACAACCTGAGGCCGAGTCGTCATGGCATCTGTATGTAGTGCGCCTGCAACTCGATCAGATCAATCTCACGCATCGTGAGGTGTTCGAAGGCTTGCGAGCTGCCGGGGTCGGGGTGAACTTGCACTACATTCCCGTGCATTTGCAGCCTTACTATCGTGATCTCGGGTTCGCCGAAGGTGATTTTCCGCAGGCCGAACGTTACTACGCCGAAGCCATCAGCCTGCCGTTGTACCCGTTGCTCAGTGATGAGCAACAAGACTATGTGGTCGAGCAGATGCGGCAGCTGATCGAAATAATCCAGCCATTGCGGCGGGTGGGAAATGTGTGATGCGTGAACTGACCGAGCAGGAAACTTTCTGGCAGGGCGAATTCGGCAACCAGTACGTTGATCGCAATGTCGGACAGCCGCTGGTGGCAGCTAACCTGGCGTTGTTTGCCAAGGCGCTGACACGGGTCGGGTGCATCGACAGCCTGGTGGAGCTGGGCACCAATGCCGGCAACAACCTGCAGGCATTGCGGCGGCTGTTGCCGCGCTGCGAGTTGTTCGGCGTGGAGATCAATGCCAGCGCCTGTGCTGCTGCCCAGGCCTTGGGTATCGCACAGATCTGGCACGGCTCGCTGTTCGATTTTCCCCGCGAACGCACCTTCGACCTGACCCTGAGCAAAGGCGTGCTGATTCACCTGGAACCGCAGTTGCTGCCGGCCGCGTACGCGCAACTGTATGAGCTGAGCCAGCGCTACATACTGATCGCCGAGTACTACAACCCGGCGCCGGTCGAAGTCCCGTATCGCGGCAATAGCGGCAAGTTGTTCAAACGCGATTTTGCCGGTGAAATGCTCGATCGATACGACGACCTGCAACTGGTCGACTACGGTTTTGGCTACCACCGCGATCGGCAATTCCCGGTGGATGACATCACCTGGTTTGTCCTGGAAAAACGCCGTTGAACAACGTCGCCATCATCCCGGCCCGTGGTGGCAGCAAACGCATACCCCGCAAGAACCTCAAGCCGTTCGCCGGTGTGCCGATGATTGCCCGATCGATTCAGGTTGCCCTGGAGTCCGGGTTGTTTTCCCGGGTGGTGGTCAGCACCGACGACGAGGAAATCGCCGGGTTGGCGCGGGACTGTGGCGCCCAGGTGCCCTTTATGCGCCCGGCGGCACTGGCCGATGACTTCACGGGCACCGCCGCGGTGATCGCCCATGCCCTGCAGGCATTGCGTGAACAGGGTGACGAGTTTGCTCGCGCCTGTTGCATCTACGCGACCGCGCCGTTGTTGCAATCGCGATTTCTGGTCCAGGGACTGAGCCTGCTGGAACGGCATCCCGACAGATCTTTCGCCTTCTCGGTGTGCGACTTCGGCTTCCCGGTTCAGCGAGCCCTGACCCTTGATGATCACGGTGCATTGACGGCACTGTATCCGCAGTATCGAGACACCCGCTCCCAGGATTTGCCGAGCGCCTACCAGGATGCCGGGCAGTTCTACTGGGGCCGCAGCGACGCCTGGCTGCGTGGCGAGGTGTTGTATTCACCCAGCAGCCTGCCGGTCCTCCTGCCGCGTCATCTGGTGCAGGACATCGACACACCGCAGGACTGGACACGCGCGGAGTACCTGTATGCCGCGCTGAAAGCCGGAGGTGAACTGCAATGAGGGTGCTGATTCGCTCTGACGCCTCGCCGACCATCGGCAGCGGCCACATCGCGCGTTGCCTGTGTCTGGCCCGCGTATTGCGCCGGCAGGGCAGTCATGTGGCTTTCGCCTGTCGCCTGCTACCGGGGCATCGACTGGAGGCGCTGCGGGCCGAAGGTTTCGAAACCTTCGCGCTGCCCGAACGCTACAACGACGAAGACCCGCGGCAAGCCATCGAATCCATGCTGCCCTGGCAGGCGGACATCGCCGCGCTCGAGCCGTTGCTGGAGCTCCAGCCGGCGTTCGACTGGATCATTGTCGACCACTACGGCCTCGATCATCACTGGCAGACGGCCGCGCGGCGCTTTGCGCCATGGATTGCCGTGGTGGATGACCTCGCCACGCGGACCTACAGCGCCGACTTGCTGTTGAACCAGAATCTTTCGGGTACGCCAGAGGCTTATACCTCGCTGCTGGCGCCAGGCTGCCGCACATTGTTTGGCCCCCGGTTTGCCATGTTGCGCGACGAGTTCCGTTGCCCGGCCATCGAAATCAAGCCCCAGGCCCGGCGTGTGCTAGTGAACTTCGGTGGTTTTGACGCGGCCATGCAGACCCATCATGCAATGCTGGCGCTGGCGGACTTTGCCGAGCTGGAAGTCGATTTTGTCGCCGGTGCGGGTAATCCGGCCTGGGCGCAGATGCAGGCGTTGGCGGCCAGTCGCCCGCATTGGCGGCTGCACAGTTTTGTCAGCGACTTCTATCGATTGATGACCGAAGCCGACCTGTTTGTCGGGGCGGGTGGCGGCACCAGTTGGGAGCGGGCGGCCATGGGGCTGCCGACGATTTGCATTGCCGTATCGAACAACCAGCAGGCCAACGGCGAGGTCATGGCGGCCGCGGGCGCCCATGTGTTCATGGGGGCTCGCGAGCAGGTCAGTGTCGAGCAGCTGCGCCTGGCCATTGGCTTTGTCACGGGTAACCAGGGTTTGCGCCAGAGCCTGGCACAGCGGTCGCGACAACTTGTCGATGGCCGGGGTGCGCAGCGGGTAGCGGTGGCGCTGGCCGGCGCGGTGCTGAGGATGCGCCCGGCGACCCTGGGTGATGCGCAGTTGTTGTTCGACGGGCGCAACACCGAGGCCGTGCGCCGCTGGTCGCTGGAGACCGGCGTGATCGAATGGCCTGCGCATCAAAACTGGCTGGCCACGAGCCTGAACAATCCCCGGCGGCTGCTGTTGATTGCCGAGGCCGATGACGGTCCGGTCGGTGTGCTGCGTTATGACCTGCGTGGCTTTACCGCCCAGGTGTCGATTTATCTGTTCGAAGGCCGGTTCGGCCTGGGCTGGGGCAGGGCGCTGCTGGCCCGCGGGGAAACCTTTGTGAAGGCCCACTGGCCGGAACTTCAGTCGCTCACCGCCCAGGTGTTGCCCGCTAACCAGCCGTCGCTGAAGGTTTTTCGCGAAGCCGGTTTTACCCAGAGTGCCTGCGCGTTCACGCGCGTATTGAAGGATCACGCAGATGACTAGCTTCAAGATTGGCGAGCGCCTGATCGGTGCCGATGCGCCGCCTTTCATCATTGCCGAGATGAGCGGCAACCATAACCAGTCCCTGGACATGGCACTGCAAATCGTCGAGGCCGCGGCCAAGGCCGGTGCCCATGCATTGAAGCTGCAGACCTACACCGCCGACACCATGACCCTGGACCTGGCCGAAGGCGAGTTTTTCATCAAGGACCCGAACAGCCTGTGGGCCGGTACTTCGTTGTACGCGTTGTACGAGAAGGCCCATACGCCCTGGGAATGGCATGCGCCGATTTTCGCTCGCGCCAGGGAACTGGGCCTGCTGGCGTTCTCCACGCCATTCGATGAGAGCGCCGTGGACTTTCTCGAAAGCCTCGACGTGCCGGCCTACAAGATCGCCAGTTTCGAAAACACCGATTTGCCGCTGATACGCCGGGTGGCTGCGACGGGCAAGCCGCTGATCATTTCCACCGGCATGGCCAGCATCGCCGAGCTCGATGAAACCGTGCGTACCGCCCGCGAAGCCGGGTGCAAGGATCTGGTGTTGCTCAAATGCACCAGCACCTATCCGGCATCTCCCGCGAACAGCAATGTGCGCACGATCCCGCATTTGCGGGAATTGTTCGATTGCCAGGTGGGGCTGTCCGACCACTCCATGGGCGTCGGTGTGTCTGTGGCGGCGGTGGCACTGGGCGCAACGGTGGTGGAAAAGCATTTCACCCTCGAGCGTGCGGCCGGTGGCGTCGACGCCAGTTTCTCGCTGGAGCCCTCGGAGCTGGCCAGCCTGGTGATCGAAACCGAACGCGCCTGGCAAGCCATGGGGCGCGTGCGTTACGGCGTCACCGAGGCGGAGCGCCAATCCCTGGTGTACCGTCGATCGTTATATGTCACCCAGGACATGGAGGCCGGCGAGCCCTTCAATGCAACAAATCTGCGAGCCATCCGTCCGGGTCTCGGGCTGGCGCCCAAGCATGCGCAAAGCCTCCTGGAACGCCGTGCCCGTCAGGCTATCAAGCGTGGAACACCACTGGACTGGTCGTTGGTCGAATGACCCATTGCCGGACTGATTCGGCAAAATAGCGTGACCTGCGAGTCATAACGGGCATCTTCACTGTATTGTATTGACCGGGAAGATGGCGCCTGACCCTTTATCGGGTTCAGTGATAGCCCTTCACGCTTCCCGGCCGTCGCCTTGGGGCGACAGAAATCCAGGTTTGTCGGCGCCCCTCGATTCCTGCGGGTGGTGGTATTGGGCTGTTTATTATTGGGAAGCCGTAATGATTGGCATAAAGAGCATTGCGAGCTACGTTCCTGTAGCCGGCGTGGACAATTACGCACAAGGTGCAAAATTCGAGAAGGATGAAGAATTCATCCTGGGCAAGATCGGTTCGGCTTTCCTGCCGCGCAAGGGCGTTGATCAGGAAACATCCGATCTGTGCGTTGAAGCGGCCAATGCGCTGTTTGCCGGCAACCCTGATCTGAAACGTGAATCCATCGACGCGTTGATTATCGTCACCCAGAACGGTGACGAAGAAGGCCTGCCGCATACCGCGGCCATCGTGCAGGACAAACTTGGCCTGTCGACCAACGTCGCCGCGTTCGATATTTCCCTGGGCTGTTCCGGTTACGTCTACGGCATCTATGCGATCAAGGGCTTCATGGAGGCCGCTGGCCTGAAGAACGGCCTGCTGATCACGGCCGACCCGTATTCGAAAATCGTCGACCCGGAAGATCGTAACACCACCATGTTGTTCGGCGATGCGGCCACCGCGACCTGGATGGGTGAAAACCCGACCTGGGCACTGGGAAAGGCCAAGTTCGGCACCGACGGTTCCGGCGCGCCACATTTGAAAGTCACCGACGGCGTGTTCTTCATGAATGGCCGCCAGGTGTTCAACTTCGCACTGCTCAAGGTACCGGCGCATTTGCATGAGTTGCTTGGAGAGTCGCAACTGAGCGCCGACGACATCGACGCGTTCTGTATTCACCAGGGCAGCGCAGCGATTGTCGATGCGGTCGCGCGGCGTTTCGAAGAATGCCCGCAGAAGTTCATCAAGGACATGGTCGAGACTGGTAACACGGTGTCGTCGAGCATTCCGTTGCTGCTGGAAAAGCATATCCTCGATTCCGAATGGAAGCGCGTTGCGCTCAGCGGTTTCGGTGTGGGGCTGTCATGGGGTTCGGCGATCATCTATCGCCCTTGAGTGAAAGTTTTTTAATAAAAAGGCCGGTACAAAAAAGCGCTCAAGGGTTAACCTTGAGCGCTTTTTTGCTTGTAAGGAATGCGAGGTAGCATGAGCGAATGCTTTGAAGACAATGCTCAGGTTATCCAGCGGCGCTGGCCGTCGCTGTATGCGCGATTGAATACGGAAGATCGCCTGATCGTCGATGTCGACCTGATCGAAGGGCGGGACTCTACGTTGTGTGTGGGTGGCATCCAGCTCACCAGCCGCCATGATCGCCTGCGCGAGGCCCGTTTGCAGGCCGCCAGCCTCCCGCTCGACAAGGCACAGCTGCACGTTTACGGCACCGGCTTCGGCGATTTGCCTTCGGTTTTGCTGGAGCGCGCCGGGCTTGAAAAGCTCTATGTCCATATCCTCAACGGCGCGCTTTTCGCGCTGGTGTTGCAGCTGATCGATCAGCGTCAGTGGCTGGGCGATCCGCGTGTGCAATTGCTGTATGCCGGCGATCTGTCGGACATCTGCACCCCGTTCTTTGCATTGCCTGCCGAGATGCTGCTGGCGGATGACTTCAGTGCGAAGATTCGTGATCGCCTGGTCAGCGAAGTGCACTTGAGTTTCAACAATCGTGAGTTCGACCCGCAGTCTCCCGTCATTCAGCAGCGCTTGCAGGACACCCTTGAAGTGCTGCTCGCCGATGATGATGTGGCACAGCTGTTTGGCACGTGTTCCGGGCGTGAAATCTATGTGATCGCCACAGGGCCCAGCCTTGAAGGGAATTTCGAGCGTTTGGCAGCGGTGCGCAATCAAACGCCGCGACCGCTGCTCATCAGTGTAGATACCGCTTACCGGCCCCTTCGCGAGCACGGAATCAAGCCTGACCTGGTCGTGAGCATCGATCAGCGCATCAGCGTGCTGCACTTGCCGGGCGAGGGCTCCGAAGGCATTCCGCTGGTGTACTTGCCTTTGAGCGATCCGCACATGCTGAAAGCCTGGAAAGGCAAACGTTATGGCGGTTATTCCGCCAGCCCGATCTACGCCGCGTTGCGTGAGCAACAGCCGCGTGCGCAGCTCTACGTCAGCGGCAGCGTGATCCATCCGGCGGTCGATCTGGCGGTGAAGATGGGCGCGCAGCGCATCACGCTTTTCGGTGCCGATTTTTCCTTTCCGATGAACCGGACCCATACCGGTTGGAACGATGGTGACCTGGGGCCGCCAGTGAACCAGGCCAGGCACTGGGTGCACGATGGTCATGGGCAAAAGGTCAAGACACAGCTGAATTTCCGCAGTTACCTGTGTGAGCTCGAGCGTTACATTGCCAGGCATCCTGAGGTGCTTTTTTTCAACAGCAGCCGGGCTGGGGCAATGATTACCGGTACGCAGTTCAATCAGGATTTCGTGCAATGAAGCCGCCAGTGAAAGGCATCGATGAGTACCGGCAGTGCGCAGGGCTTTTTCGCCTGGGCCGTGATGTCGAAGCGGCATTGAACATGGTCGATCTGTTCGATGAGGCGCAGCGACTGTTTGCGCAGGCGCCCCGGGATGTTCAGCAGGCCTGGGCCTTGATGCTCAGACAGATGCTGGCCTGTCAGGAGCGCCAGGATTGGCTGGGGCTCGCCGACTTCATGGAATATGAGTTGGTCGAGCTGCTCGAAAACCTGCCGGACTGAGGGGCAGCGACAGCTTTGGTACGGGCGTTTGTGGGCTGGACAGTTTTATGGCGTCATTTTTTCGTGGTTGAGGGGCGCTGAGCCCTTGTTTTCTCGGGGGTGGCAGGGTGATGGCATTTTTTTTAAAAAAAGCCCTCAAGCAACCTGCCTACCCGACGATAACTATTACGAAGGTTCTCTAGGCCATACCCGGCGGTTGCCAGGGCCGGAAGCCGCAGTACCCAACCAACGAGGAATTCGTCATGGCTTTAACAGTAAACACCAACACCACGTCGTTGAACGTTCAGAAGAACCTGAACCGTGCTACCGACGCTCTGTCGACTTCGATGGCTCGCCTGTCTTCCGGCCTGAAAATCAACAGCGCCAAAGACGACGCCGCTGGCCTGCAGATCGCAACTCGCATGGCCGCACAGATTCGTGGTGGCAACCAGGCAGTGCAGAACGCCAACGACGGTATCTCCGTTGCCCAGACCGCTGAAGGCGCGCTGCAAGCTTCGACCGACATTCTGCAGCGTATGCGTGAACTGGCTGTTAAAGCACGTAACGGTACCAACAGCACTGCTGACCAGACCGCTACCAACTCCGAATTCGCTCAGATGTCTGACGAAATCACCCGTATCTCTGCCTCTACCAACCTGAACGGCAAAAACCTGCTGGACGGTTCGGCTGGCACCATGCAGCTGCAAGTTGGCGCCAACACGGGTTCGGCCAACCGCATCGACCTGGTATTGAGCTCCAAGTTCGACGCCGTATCCCTGTCCGTAGGCAGCGGTACTGTTGTTCTGACCGGTGCAACTTCCGCTACCCTGTCTGCCAACATCGACAACGCGATCACCGCAATCGACGCCGCTCTGGCATCGATCAACGCCACCCGCGCAAACCTGGGTGCTTCGCAGAACCGTCTGACCAGCACCATCTCCAACCTGCAGAACATCGTGGAAAACACCACTGCTGCACAAGGCCGTGTACAAGACACCGACTTCGCCGCAGAAACCGCGAACCTGACCAAGCAGCAAACCCTGCAACAGGCTTCTACCTCGGTTCTGGCTCAAGCCAACCAACTGCCTTCCGCTGTACTGAAGCTGCTTCAGTAATTTCGGAATGAGTTTGAGCGGGGGAGTGTGCTGGTCACGCTCTCTCGCTTTTTACGTTAAGAGGTGATGGGCATGGAGATGAGCGTAAAGCTTGGCGTGTCTTATCCGGCTCCCCAGCCAGCGAGCACCGTTTCGGATAAAGCGCCGGAAAAGCCTGAAACCGCCAGCGTCACTCCAGCGGCGGATAAGAAACCGGAGGCGGATGGCGTCCACCTGAAGCAGGCGGTGCAGCAGATCGAAAAGTTTGTACAGTCGATCAAGCGCAATCTGGAGTTCTCGATAGACGAGCAGTCCGGAAAGGTCGTCGTCAAAGTGATTGCAAGCGAAACGGGTGAGGTCGTGCGACAGATCCCCTCCGCAGAAGCCCTCAAGCTGGCAGAAAGCCTGAGCAATGCGAGCCACGTATTGTTCGACGCCAAGGTCTGATTAGCTGGCATGAATAGTGTCTGTACGTTCTTTGAGCGCAGGTAAAGGTCAAAAGAGTGGCAGCAACCTGAAGGGAGACGAAAAATGGCAAGTCCAATTTTACCGGGTACGGGCTTAGGCTCTGGCCTGGATATCGGTGCGATCGTCACTGCGCTGGTCAATGCCGACAAATCGGCGAAACAGACGCAGATCGATACTCAGACCAAAACCAACACGCTGAAGATTTCCGGTGTCGGTTCCCTGAAAAGCGCACTGACGGCCTTTCAGACGGCGCTGACCAATCTCGGTAGCAAGACCAATCCTGTGTTTGCAGGCTATAACGCCACTTCGGGTACCCCGTCGATTCTCGGTGCGACTTCCGACAACACCGCCGTTGCCGGTACCTACAGCGTTGTTGTGAATAACCTGGCCACCAGCTCGAAAGTCGCCAGTGCGTCTTTTGCCGGCGGTGCGGCCAGTGCCATTCCGAGTGGTACCTTGAAAATCAGTCAGAATGGCACTGATTACGATGTCACGATTCCAGCCAATGCGACCCTGCAGAGCACCCGGGATGCCATCAACTCCGCGCAGGCGAGTAACGGTATTTCTGCCAACATCGTGACCGACAGCAGCGGTGCGTCACGGCTGGTGATCAGTTCCAGCAAGACCGGCGCGGGTTCCGACCTTACGGTCAGCGGTATCGCCGGCCTTGATATCGACGGCACCCAACCGATGGGCGCTAACCCTTCGGCTACCAGTTCGGGGGCTGTCAACGGGGTTGCGGTGGATGCATCGCTGACCATCGATGGCCTGGCAGTGACCAGCAAGAGCAATACGGTGACCGGCGCAGTCAGCGGCCTGACCCTGAACCTGGCGTCCGCGAGCCCGGGTACGCCGCCGGCTGCGGCGACCGTCACCGTCGCGACCAACACCACCGGTTTGCAGACGTCGATCCAGTCGTTCGTTGACTCCTACAACACCCTGATGAACACCATCAACTCCCTGTCCAAGGCGACAGCGGATGCCGATGGCAACCTGACGGTTCAGGCGGCGTTTACCGGCGACTCGATGTCGCGCACACTGATTTCCGATATCCGCGGCGTGCTGACGGCTCCCGGGGCGGGCGGTCCATTGGCCGTGCTGTCGCAGATCGGCGTGTTGACGAACGAGAAAACCGGCAACCTGGCGTTCAACACCACGGCGTTCAACGAGAGGATGGCCATCAACGGCATGAGCGGCCAGATGCAGCAGTTGTTCAACGGTAGCAATGCTACCAACGGCCTGCTGGCGCGCATGGGCACTGCAATCAAGCCTTATGTGCAGACGGGCGGGTTGCTGGACCAGCGCAATACCAACCTGCAGAGCGTGAGCAAGAACCTTTCAACCCAGCAGACTGCGTTGGACTTTCGTGTCGCCAACATGACCAAGACGTTGACCGCCAAATACAACGCAATGGACCTTTTGGTCGGGCAAATGAAGGCGACGGCGACGAACATCACCTCGTTCTTCACTTCCTTGAACGCCCAGAAGTCCAACAGCTAGTTTTAAGCTGTCGACAAAACCCGGCTACGCATTTTCGCGTGTGCCGGGTTTTTGTCTTTTGATCTAAAGTTTCCCGGTGCGCGGACGATACACTGGCTATACGAGTCATTGTGGTAATGAGGTAGAACATGAATCCAATGTTAGCCCTTCGGCAGTATCAGAAAGTGGGGGCGCACGCCCAGACGTCCGAAGCAAGTCCGCATCGTTTGGTACAGATGCTCATGGAAGGTGGCCTGGACCGGATCGCTCAGGCCAAAGGCGCGCTGGAGCGCAAGGACATTCCTGGCAAGTGTGTATCGATCAGCAAGGCGATCGGCATCATTGGTGGCTTGCGTGAAGGCCTGGATCTTGAAAATTGCGCCGAAGCCGTGGGCGAACTCGACAGTCTTTACATCTACATGATGAAGCGTCTGGCCGAGGCGAACATCAGCAACGATCCGAAGATTCTCGATGAGGTCGCGGGGTTGCTGCGCACGGTGAAAGAAGGCTGGGACGGCATTGCTGAGCCAGGTCCGCAGTTCTAGGGAGATCGCCATGAGTCTTGTATTGCAGCGAATAGAACAAACTCGAGAAGCGCTGGTCGGTGCTCTGGCCGAGCGCAACTGGGAGGCTATCGGTCAATTGGACCTGGATTGCCGTTCCTGCATGGAAGACGTCTTGAGCGAGGCTTCGCTGGACGAAGAAGTTCTGCGTGGCAATCTTGAGGAGTTGCTGTATGTCTACAAGCAGCTACTTGAGGTAGCGATGGGGGAGAGGCAGGCGATAGTCGATGAAATGTCTCAGATCCAGCAAGCGCGGAACGCAGCAAAGGTTTACCATCTGTTTGGATAATTAACCCCAAGTTAATCCAGATATGTGCGCCATAAATTTGACTGTGCACGGTTTTTTGACTTAACTAGTGGCTGGTTCCAGATTTCAGTCGTCTTCAGGCATAACGTGTCTGCAAGCGTCTAGCTTGCCCCAGCATTTTGGGCATTGAGTTGACTAGGGAAGTTGCTATTGCATGTGGCGTGAAACCAAAATTCTGCTGATTGATGACGATAGCGTCCGCCGCCGCGACCTGGCGGTGATTTTAAATTTTCTCGGTGAAGAAAATTTACCCTGCGGTAGCCATGACTGGCAGCAGGCTGTCGGCTCTTTGTCATCAAGTCGTGAAGTAATCTGTGTCCTCATCGGGACGGTCAATGCTCCTGGTGCACTTCTGGGCTTGTTAAAGACACTCTCGACCTGGGATGAGTTCCTTCCGGTTTTGTTAATGGGCGATAATTCTTCCATTGACCTGCCGGAAGACCAGCGTCGTCGAGTGCTTTCAACCCTGGAAATGCCGCCCAGCTACAGCAAATTGCTCGATTCGCTGCACCGTGCCCAGGTCTATCGCGAGATGTACGACCAGGCCCGCGAGCGCGGTCGTCATCGCGAGCCCAATCTTTTCCGCAGTCTTGTCGGCACCAGCCGGGCGATTCAACACGTCCGCCAGATGATGCAGCAAGTCGCCGATACCGATGCCAGCGTGCTGATCCTCGGTGAGTCCGGAACGGGCAAGGAAGTGGTTGCGCGCAACCTGCATTACCATTCCAAGCGCCGCGAAGCGCCGTTCGTGCCGGTCAACTGCGGGGCGATCCCGGCCGAGTTGCTGGAAAGCGAACTGTTCGGTCATGAGAAGGGTGCCTTCACCGGGGCGATCACCAGCCGCGCCGGTCGATTCGAGCTGGCCAACGGCGGCACCCTGTTCCTCGATGAAATCGGCGACATGCCGCTGCCGATGCAGGTCAAGCTGCTGCGCGTGTTGCAGGAGCGTACCTTCGAGCGCGTGGGCAGCAACAAGACCCAGAGCGTCGACGTGCGCATCATTGCGGCGACCCACAAGAATCTCGAAAGCATGATCGAGATCGGCACCTTCCGCGAAGACTTGTACTACCGCTTGAATGTGTTCCCGATCGAGATGGCGCCGCTGCGTGAGCGCGTCGAAGACATTCCGCTGCTGATGAACGAGCTGATCTCGCGCATGGAGCACGAGAAGCGCGGGTCGATCCGGTTCAACTCGGCGGCGATCATGTCGCTGTGCCGGCATGCCTGGCCGGGCAACGTCCGCGAACTGGCCAACCTGGTGGAGCGCATGGCGATCATGCATCCCTACGGTGTGATTGGCGTGGTCGAGTTGCCGAAGAAATTCCGCTACGTCGATGATGAAGACGAGCAGATGGTCGACAGCCTGCGCAGTGATCTGGAAGAGCGTGTGGCCATCAACGGTCATACACCGGACTTCACGACCAACGCCATGTTGCCTCCGGAGGGCCTGGACCTTAAGGACTACCTCGGTGGTCTGGAGCAAGGCTTGATTCAGCAGGCGCTGGATGATGCCAACGGCATTGTGGCGCGCGCGGCCGAGCGGTTGCGTATCCGTCGCACCACGCTGGTGGAAAAGATGCGCAAGTACGGCATGAGCCGTCGTGATGGAGACGAACAGGCGGATGATTGACGCCTGTTTTTCAAATCATTCATTTATAAGAAGTTTTTTTTAGGCACGGGTATTGCTACGTCCCTCGCAACGTTCCGTTTCACTGACGGTCAGCCAAGCGAGAGAGCACAATGCCCCAAGCCGCCCAGATGTCTCCTGTCCTTGATGCTTCGCGGCAACCGTCGTCCGTAGAGCAGGCGAGTCGGCTGGGCCTTGAGCAGGCATTCGCACTGTTCTATCAGATGTCCACTCAATTGACTGATTCCTACAGCATGCTTGAAGCCCGGGTAACCGAGCTCAAGGGTGAGCTGGCGGTGGTCAGCGCCCAGCGCATGCAGGAGCTGGCGGAAAAGGAACGCCTGGCCAACCGCCTGCAAAACCTCCTTGATCTGTTACCCGGCGGTGTCATTGTCATTGACGCCCAGGGCATCGTGCGCGAAGCCAATCCGGCGGCGTGCGAGTTGCTGGGGCTGCCGCTGGAAGGTGAATTGTGGCGCCACGTCATTGCCCGCTGTTTTGCGCCGCGCGAAGACGATGGCCATGAAGTCTCCCTCAAGGATGGTCGGCGCCTGTCGATCGCCACGCGCTCGCTGGATGCCGAGCCCGGCCAGTTGGTGCTGCTCAATGACCTGACCGAAACCCGCCATTTGCAGGATCAACTGGCCCGTCATGAGCGTCTGTCGTCATTGGGGCGCATGGTCGCTTCATTGGCTCATCAGATACGCACGCCGTTGTCCGCTGCGTTGCTGTATGCCAGTCATTTGACCGAGCAAGAGCTGCCGGTCGCTACCCGGCAGCGCTTTGCCGGGCGCCTCAAGGAGCGCCTGCACGAGCTGGAGCACCAGGTGCGCGATATGCTGGTGTTCGCCCGGGGCGAGTTGCCGCTGACCGACCGCGTGACGCCAGGACAATTGATGCAATCGTTGCAAGCGGCGGCGCTGACCCACGTACAGGATCTGCCGATCCGCTGGCAGTGCGACAGTCACTCGGGGGAGTTGCTGTGCAATCGCGACACCCTGGTCGGCGCGATCCTCAATCTGATCGAAAACGCCATTCAGGCTGGTGCCGGTCAATTGCGCCTCAAGATTCACCTCTACACCCGTGGCAACAGCCTGCGCCTGTGCGTCAGCGACAGTGGCAGCGGTATCGACGCCGCTGTTCTGGCGCGATTGGGCGAGCCCTTTTTTACCACCAGGGCCACCGGCACAGGCCTTGGCCTGACCGTGGTCAAGGCGGTGGCGCGTGCTCATCGGGGCGAATTGCAGCTGCGCTCGCGGCTCGGTCGCGGCACCTGCGCGCAGGTGATTCTGCCGTTGTTCAGCAGCGCTCAAGGAGCGGAGTGACGCAGATGGCTATCAAGGTACTGCTGGTCGAGGACGACCGCGCGTTGCGCGAGGCACTGGCTGATACGCTGCTGCTCGCGGGGCATGATTACAAGGCGGTGGGGTCGGCAGAGGAGGCGTTGCTTGCCGTCGGCGGCGAGGCCTTCAGCCTGGTGATCAGCGACGTCAATATGCCGGGCATGGATGGCCATCAGTTGCTGGGCATGCTGCGTGCACGGCAGCCGCAGTTGCCGGTGTTGCTGATGACGGCTCACGGTGCGGTCGAGCGTGCGGTCGATGCGATGCGCCAAGGGGCGGCGGACTATCTGGTCAAGCCATTCGAGCCCAAGGCGTTGCTCGATCTGGTGGGGCGGCATGCCCTGGGCAGTCTCGGCCTGACCGAGGGCGAAGGGCCGATAGCATTCGAACCAGCGAGCGCGCAGTTGCTCGAGTTGGCGGCACGGGTCGCACGCAGCGATTCCACGGTGTTGATCTCGGGTGAGTCGGGCACGGGCAAGGAAGTGCTGGCGCGTTATATCCATCAGCATTCTCATCGCGCCAATCAGCCGTTCATCGCGATCAACTGCGCAGCGATTCCGGACAACATGCTCGAAGCGACGTTGTTCGGTCACGAGAAGGGTTCCTTCACCGGCGCCATTGCCGCGCAAGCCGGCAAGTTCGAGCAGGCCGACGGCGGCACCATTTTGCTCGATGAAATTTCCGAAATGCCCCTGGGGCTCCAGGCCAAATTACTGCGTGTGCTGCAAGAGCGCGAGGTCGAAAGGGTTGGCGCGCGCAAACCGATCACGCTGGATATTCGCGTAGTCGCCACTACCAATCGCGACCTGGCGGGTGAAGTGGCGGCGGGGCGTTTCCGCGAGGACCTCTATTATCGCCTGTCGGTGTTTCCCCTGGCCTGGCGCCCGTTGCGCGAGCGCACTGCCGATATCCTGCCGCTGGCCGAGCGTCTGCTGGCCCGGCACGTCAATAAAATGAAGCATTCGCCTGCCAGGTTGTCGCCCGAAGCTCAGGCGTGCCTGATCGGTTATCCATGGCCGGGTAACGTTCGTGAGCTGGACAACGCGATTCAGCGTGCGCTGATTCTGCAGCAGGGCGGCTTGATCCAGCCGCAGGATTTCTGCCTCGCCGGGCCGGTGGCTTGCGCGCCACTGCCTGGGTTGGCGCAGGCGCCGGTACGCCCCGTGGAGGTCGAGTCCGAGTCGGCCGGTGCGCTGGGCGATGACCTGCGTCGCCGTGAATTCCAGATGATCATCGATACCTTGCGCGCCGAGCGCGGTCGTCGCAAAGAGGCGGCCGAGCGCCTGGGCATCAGCCCGCGAACCCTGCGCTACAAGCTGGCGCAGATGCGCGATGCCGGCATGGATGTAGAGGCGTATCTGTTCGCCACCTGATTTTTACTGTGTAGGAGCGAGCCTGCTCGCGATGGTCGTGAACGATATTGCGGGGCGGCAGGATAAGCGCGACAGCCTTGAGTCCATCGCGAGCAGGCTCGCTCCTACAGGAGGGGGGCGTAAGGAAGGGCTTTTGTGAAACAAGGCCATGGAGCTGGCACCCTTGTTGCTAACACCTCGTTACCCGCCGAGTGAGTGTCAAAAAATTGCGGGTCGTCAAAGAGAGAGACCATGAGCCAAGGTATTGAATTCAATCGGTTGATGCTCGACATGCGCGCCATGCAAATGGATGCCATGTCTGCGCCGAAATCGACTGCCGTCCCTGAAGTGGCGGGCAGCAGCTTTTCCGACATGCTCGGCCAGGCCGTCAATAAAGTGAACGACACGCAACAGGCTTCCTCTCAGTTGGCCAGTGCCTTCGAAATCGGCAAAAGCGGCGTCGACCTCACAGACGTGATGATTTCCTCGCAGAAGGCCAGCGTGTCGTTCCAGGCATTGACCCAGGTGCGCAACAAGCTGGTTCAGGCTTACCAAGACATCATGCAGATGCCGGTTTAAAGGACGAGATTGAGTCATGGCAGAAGCAGTCGCCGATAATGTTCCGGCCAAGGCCACTCCAATAGACGGCAAGCCGCCGCTGTTCGGGTTGTCCTTCCTGGAAAACCTCTCCGAGATGACCATGTTGCGTCAGGTGGGCCTGTTGGTCGGCCTGGCAGCGAGCGTGGCGATTGGTTTTGCCGTGGTGTTGTGGTCCCAGCAGCCGGACTACCGGCCTCTGTACGGCAGCCTTGCCGGCATGGACGCCAAGCAGGTCATGGATACCCTGGCCGCAGCCGATATCCCGTACACCGTCGAACCCAATTCCGGTGCCTTGCTGGTCAAGGCCGATGACCTGTCCCGTGCGCGGCTCAAGCTCGCGGCCGCTGGTGTCACTCCCAGCGACGGCAACATCGGTTTTGAAATCCTCGACAAGGAACAGGGACTGGGCACCAGCCAGTTCATGGAAGCGACCCGCTATCGTCGCGGCCTCGAAGGCGAACTGGCCCGGACCATTTCCAGCCTGAACAACGTCAAGGGTGCCCGCGTGCACCTGGCAATCCCGAAAAGTTCGGTGTTCGTGCGCGACGAGCGCAAGCCGAGCGCTTCGGTTCTGGTTGAACTCTATTCCGGTCGCTCCCTCGAACCTGGCCAGGTCGTGGCCATCATCAACCTGGTGGCGACCAGTGTTCCCGAACTCAGCAAGTCGCAGATCACCGTGGTCGACCAGAAGGGCAACCTGCTCTCGGATCAGGCGGAAAACTCCGAACTGACCATGGCCGGCAAGCAGTTCGACTACAGCCGTCGCATGGAAAGCATGCTCACCCAGCGCGTGCACAACATCCTGCAACCAGTGCTGGGCAACGACCGTTACAAAGCTGAAGTCTCGGCCGACGTGGACTTCAGTGCGGTCGAGTCGACTTCCGAGCAGTTCAACCCGGATCAACCGGCGTTGCGCAGCGAGCAGTCGGTCAACGAACAGCGTACCGCCAGCAACGGCCCGCAAGGTGTGCCGGGTGCCTTGAGCAACCAGCCGCCGTCGCCAGCCTCCGCGCCGCAGACCACCGGTGGCGCCACTGCGTCGGCCGGCATGGTGCAGCCAGGCCAGCCGCTGATCGATGCCAACGGCCAGCAGATCATGGACCCGGCCACCGGTCAGCCGATGCTCGCGCCGTACCCGGCGGACAAGCGTCAGCAATCGACCAGGAACTTCGAGCTCGACCGTTCCATCAGCCATACCAAGCAGCAGCAGGGCCGATTGAATCGCCTGTCGGTGTCGGTGGTGGTCGATGATCAGGTCAAGATCAACCCGGCCAGCGGCGAAACCACCCGTGCGCCATGGAGCGCTGATGAATTGGCGCGTTTCACGCGTCTGGTTCAGGACGCGGTCGGCTTCGATGCCAGCCGTGGTGACAGTGTCAGTGTGATCAACATGCCGTTCTCCGCCGAGCGCGGTGAAGCGATTGCCGAAATTCCGTTCTACTCCCAGCCGTGGTTCTGGGACATCGTCAAGCAAGTGCTGGGTGTGTTGTTCATTCTGGTGCTGGTGTTCGGTGTGCTGCGTCCGGTGCTCAACAACATCACCGGTGGCGGCAAGGGCAAGCAGCTTGTTGGCTTGGGTAGCGATGTCGAGTTGGGTGGTATGGGCGGTCTGGATGGCGAACTGGCCAACGACCGTGTCAGCCTCGGTGGTCCGACCAGTATCCTGCTGCCGAGCCCGAGCGAAGGCTATGACGCTCAGTTGAACGCAATCAAGAGTCTGGTGGCAGAAGATCCGGGTCGTGTGGCCCAGGTCGTGAAAGAGTGGATTAACGCAGATGAGTGATAACCGAGCCGTTGCCGCCAAACTGTCCAAGGTCGACAAAGCCGCAATCCTGTTGCTGTCCCTGGGCTCCACCGACGCTGCCCAGGTGCTGCGCCACATGGGCCCCAAAGAGGTTCAGCGCGTGGGCGTGGCCATGGCCCAGATGGGTAATGTGCACCGCGAGCAGGTCGAGCAGGTGATGAGCGAGTTCGTCGATATCGTCGGCGACCAGACCAGCCTGGGCGTCGGCTCCGACGACTATGTGCGCAAGATGCTCACCCAGGCCCTGGGCGAAGACAAAGCCAACGGCCTGATCGACCGCATCCTGCTCGGTGGCAACACCAGCGGCCTCGACAGCCTGAAGTGGATGGAGCCGCGCGCCGTCGCCGACGTGATCCGTTACGAGCACCCGCAGATCCAGGCAATCGTGGTGGCGTACCTCGATCCGGACCAGGCGGGCGAAGTGCTCGGCAACTTCGACCACAAGGTGCGGCTGGACATCATCCTGCGGGTTTCCTCGCTGAACACCGTGCAACCAGCGGCCCTGAAAGAGCTCAACCAGATTCTCGAGAAGCAGTTCTCCGGCAACTCGAACGCCTCGCGCACCACCCTGGGTGGCATCAAGCGTGCGGCGGACATCATGAACTTCCTCGACAGCTCCATCGAAGGCCAGCTCATGGACTCGATCCGCGAAGTCGACGAAGACCTGTCCGGTCAGATCGAAGACCTCATGTTCGTCTTCAACAACCTGGCCGATGTCGACGACCGCGGGATCCAGGCGCTGCTCCGCGAGGTGTCCTCCGACGTGCTGGTGCTGGCCCTCAAGGGGTCGGACGAAGGCGTCAAGGAGAAGATCTTCAAGAACATGTCCAAGCGTGCCGCTGAACTGCTGCGCGACGACCTGGAAGCCAAGGGCCCGGTGCGCGTCAGCGACGTGGAAACCGCGCAGAAGGAAATCCTCACCATCGCCCGTCGTATGGCCGAAGCCGGAGAGATCGTTCTCGGCGGCAAGGGCGGCGAGGAAATGATCTAACACCATGGCCAAGCATGATGAAGCGCCTACTGACCTGATCCGGGCCAGGGATGTCAGTGGCTTCGAGTCCTGGGCGCTGCCCAGCTTCGACCCGCCGGAACCCGAGCCGGAACCAACGCCGGAACCCGAGCCGCCGGAAATGGAGGAAGTGCCGCTGGAGGAAGTCCAGCCGCTGACCCTCGAAGAGCTCGAAAGCATTCGCCAGGAAGCCTACAACGAAGGCTTTGCCGTGGGCGAAAAAGAAGGTTTCCACAGCACCACGCTCAAGGTTCGTCAGGAAGCCGAAGTGGCACTTTCTGCGAAGATCGCGGGGCTGGAACAGCTGATGGCGCATCTTTTCGAGCCCATCGCCGAGCAGGACACCCGGATTGAAAAATCCCTGGTCGATCTCGTGCAGCACATCACCAAACAGGTCATTCAGCGCGAACTGGCCATCGACTCGACGCAGATCGAACACGTCATGCGCGAGGCTCTAAAGCTCTTGCCGCTGGGCGTGGGCAATGTGCGGCTGTACATCAATCCGCAGGATTTCGAACAGGTCAAAGCCCTGCGCGAACGCCATGAAGAGACCTGGCGCATCGTCGAGGACGAGTCGTTGTTGCCCGGCGGTTGCCGGGTCGAGACCGAACACAGCCGTATCGACGCCACAGTCGAAACCCGTGTCGCGCGGGTGATGGACAAGCTGCTCGACCAGTTGCACGAACAGTCCTTGCACCCGGCCGCACCGGACTTGAGCCTGGAACTGCCGGTCGACAGCAAGCCTGCTGCCGCGCCAGAAGCGGATGTGCCTGATGCGCCTTGAGCGCACCAGCTTCGCCAGGCGCCTGGGCAGTTACGCCGAGGCGACTACGCTTGCCGGCGCGCCGATCCTTGAGGGTCGCTTGCTGCGCATGGTCGGCCTGACCCTCGAAGCCGAAGGCCTGCGCGCCGCCATGGGCAGCCGCTGCATGGTCATCAACGACGACAGCTATCACCCGGTACAGGTTGAGGCCGAAGTGATGGGCTTCTCCGGCAGTAAGGTCTTTTTGATGCCGGTCGGCAGTGTCGCCGGCATTGCCCCCGGCGCGCGCGTGGTTCCCCTATCCGACACGGGGCGTCTGCCCATGGGCATGAGCATGCTCGGGCGGGTGCTCGATGGCGCCGGTCGTGCCCTGGACGGCAAGGGCGGGATGAAGGCCGAAGACTGGGTGCCGATGGATGGCCCGACCATCAACCCGCTCAAACGCGAACCGATCAGCGAACCGCTGGACGTGGGCATTCGTTGCATCAATGGCATGTTGACAGTCGGGCGCGGTCAACGGCTTGGGCTGTTCGCCGGTACCGGTGTCGGTAAATCTGTGCTGTTGGGCATGATGACGCGCTTTACCGAGGCCGACATCATCGTCGTCGGGCTGATCGGTGAGCGGGGTCGTGAAGTCAAAGAATTCATCGAGCACATCCTCGGTGAGGAAGGGCTCAAGCGTTCGGTGGTGGTGGCGTCCCCGGCGGACGATGCGCCGCTGATGCGTCTGCGCGCGGCGATGTATTGCACGCGCATCGCCGAGTATTTCCGCGACAAGGGCAAGAATGTCCTGTTGCTGATGGATTCGTTGACCCGTTTCGCCCAGGCCCAACGGGAAATCGCCCTGGCCATCGGTGAGCCGCCAGCGACCAAGGGCTATCCGCCGTCGGTCTTCGCCAAGCTGCCGAAACTGGTGGAGCGGGCTGGTAATGCGGAGAAGGGCGGTGGTTCGATTACCGCGTTCTACACCGTGCTGTCCGAAGGCGATGACCAGCAGGACCCGATTGCCGACTCGGCACGGGGCGTGCTCGACGG
This sequence comes from Pseudomonas sp. GL-R-19, assembly GCF_019956375.1. NCBI lineage: Bacteria > Pseudomonadati > Pseudomonadota > Gammaproteobacteria > Pseudomonadales > Pseudomonadaceae > Pseudomonas > Pseudomonas sp. GL-R-19. The sequence goes on from NZ_JAHBDJ010000020.1 coordinate 30,868, forward strand.
GCACATCGTGCTGTCCCGGCGCCTGGCCGAAGAGGGGCATTACCCGGCCATCGATATCGAGGCGTCCATCAGCCGGGTGATGCCGGCGGTGGTCTCGCCGGAACACATGGCCCGTGCGCAGTATTTCAAGCAGTTGTGGTCGCGTTATCAGCAGAGCCGCGATCTGATCAGTGTTGGCGCCTATGTCGCCGGCGGTGACCGCGAGACCGATCTGGCGATTTCCCTGCAACCGCAATTGGTCAAATACCTGCGCCAGGGCCTCGACGACAGCATCAGCCTGGGCGAAAGCGAGGCGTATCTCGCCTCGATCTTCGCGCCCGCGGCAGGCGGTTAAGCGGTCATGGCTCAGAGTCGGGCAGGAAGGCTGGCGCCGGTGGTGGAAATGGCCGAGAAGGCCGAGAAAACCGCGGTCCGGCGCCTGGGGCATTTCCAGGGGCAAGTGCGTTTGGCTGAAAGCAAACTCGCCGACCTCGAAGCCTTCCGTCTCGACTATCAGGAACAATGGATCGTTCGCGGCAGTGGCGGCGTCTCGGGCCAATGGTTGCTCGGCTATCAGGGCTTTCTCGCGCAACTGGGCACGGCTATCGACCAGCAGCGGCAAAGCCTGGCCTGGCATCAGAACAACCTGAACAAGGCGCGGGAAACCTGGCAGCAGGCGTTTGCCCGGGTCGAAGGCTTGCGCAAACTGGTTCAGCGCTATGCCGATGAGGCGCGGGCGCTTGAAGACCGGCGCGAACAGAAACTGCTGGATGAGTTGTCCCAGCGCTTGCCGCGTCAGGATGCGTACTGAAAAGGTCGCAGCCTGCGGCAGCTCCTACGCAGGCTGCGATCTTTTGCTCTTGCCGTGACGCCTTGCCCCAACCTCTAGCAAATGCTAAACCTTGTACCAGCAGGTTCACCAATGACAAGGAAGCCATGACATGTCAGTCGTTACAGAAGTTTCCAGTGATGGGCAAAAGTTGACGATATCGGTCAAAGGACGATTCGACTTCGCCAAGCATCAGGAATTTCGTCAGTCCTACGAAGATAAAGAGATATCGGCGGTTGTGGTTGACCTGAAAGACGCCACTTACCTCGACAGCTCGGCCCTGGGCATGCTGCTCTTGCTGCGCGATCACGCCGGTGGCGACGACTCCGATGTGCGCGTCGTGAACAGCAGTACCGACGTGCGCAAAATCCTCGCCATCTCCAACTTCGACAAACTGTTCGACATCAGTTGATTGCCATGCAGCCACTGGAGCCGCTGACGATCCTGATTGCCGAGGACAGCACCGCCGATCGCCTGTTGCTGTCGAGCATCCTGCGCCGCCTGGGGCACGAAGTACTGACGGCGGCCAACGGCGCCGAAGCGGTCGACGCATTTCGCCAGCAACAACCGCAACTGGTGTTGATGGACGCGATGATGCCGGTGATGGACGGCTTCGAGGCGGCCCGGCAGATCAAGGAGCTGGCCGGGGAAACCCTGGTGCCGATCATCTTCCTCACTTCCTTGTCTGAAAGCGAAGCCCTGGCCCGTTGCCTGGAAGTCGGCGGTGACGACTTTCTGGCAAAGCCCTACAACCAGGTGATTCTCGCTGCCAAGATCAAGGCGATGGATCGCTTGCGGCGCTTGCAGGACACCGTGCTGCAGCAGCGTGACCAGATCGCCCGGCACCACGACTACCTGCTCAACGAACAGCGCGTGGCCAAGGCTGTATTCGACAAGGTGGCGCACTCCGGCTGCCTGAATGCCGCTGCGAATATCCGTTATCTGCAATCACCCTATGCGCTGTTCAACGGCGACCTGCTGCTGGCCGCGTTCACCCCGGCCGGAGACATGCACGTACTGCTGGGCGACTTCACCGGCCACGGTCTGCCGGCGGCGGTGGGTGCCATGCCCTTGGCCGAAGTCTTCTACGGAATGACCGCCAAGGGCTATGGCCTGGCGGAAACCCTGCGCGAGATGAATGCCAAGCTCAAGCGCATTCTGCCGGTGGACATGTTCTGCTGCGCCACGTTGCTGTGCCTGAGTTTTCAACGTCGTTCGGTGGAAGTCTGGAACGGCGGCATGCCCGACGGTTACCTGCATCGTGTTGCCAGTGGCGAGCGAACGCCTCTGGCGGCGCGGCACCTGCCTTTGGGGGTGCTGAGCCCGGAGTCCTTCGATGAGCGTACCGAGGTGTTTCCCATGGTGCTCGGGGATCGGGTGTTTCTCCTGTCCGATGGGGTGATAGACACTTGCGACGCCAATGAACAGTTGTTTGGTGTGCAGCGATTGCAGCAGGTGTTTGCCGCCAATCGCCAGCCGGATGCGCTGTTCGAAGAGATCGAGCATGCGCTGCGACAGTTCGGCGGTGAAGCGCGCGACGATGTCAGCATGGTCGAAATCAGCCTGCTGGAGCCGGCGCAGATCACGCCGCCGGCGTTGGTCTACTCCGACAGCGGCCAGTCCTGCCCGCTGGACTGGTCGGTGAGTTTCGAATTTCGCGCCGCCACGCTCAAGCGCTTCAATCCGTTGCCCTATCTGTTGCAGTTGCTGCTTGAGGTGCATGGTCTGCGGGGCCAGAGCGGTGCGCTCTACAGTGTGCTGGCGGAACTCTATTCCAATGCGCTGGAGCATGGAGTGCTGGGGCTGGACTCGAGCCTCAAGCGCGATGCATCGGGTTTTGCGCGTTATTATCAGCAGCGTAATACCCGTCTGGACGAACTTCAGGAAGGCTATGTACGGTTGCATTTGCAGGTGACGCCAACAGACGACGGCGGTTGCCTGGCCATTCACATCGAAGACAGCGGCAAGGGTTTCGATGTCGAGCGGGTGATGAAAAGACCTGTGGATGACATCCGCCTGTCGGGACGTGGGGTCAGTCTGATCCGTCAGTTGGGGCGTAATGCCCGCTGGACCGACGATGGTCGAGGTGCACGTGTGGAGTTTATCTGGAAGGCTGCGCAGTAATCCGCGCATTCTTGATCAAGGAGTGAGCAAATGAACGACAAAAACGACAAACATGTGGATCGCGACGTGCTGAGTACATTGCAGGAAGTGATGGAAGAGGGCTATGCGGATTTGCTGGGTATCTTTCTTGCGGACTCCGAGGAGCGCCTGAGCATCTTGCGAACGGCTGACAGTGTTGCACTGCTCGTTGCAACCGCTCATAGCTTCAAAGGCAGCAGCAGCAATATGGGTGCAGTCAAGCTGAGCGAACTTTGCCATCAGCTTGAACAGCAGGCCAGAAGTTCGCCATGGGCCGCCGTTCAGGAACTAGTCCGCGAAATCGACCACGAATTCGCCGGTATCCGGCCTCTTTACGAAGCTGAACGACAGCGTTGCACTGCGAAAATCTGAGTCTGCGCTTCATTTGGTCTCCTTCGAGTGAATCTGGCTCGACCTTTGCACTTAACTCGTCCAACTGTACTTACGAGCCCGTGCAGCGGAGACCGTTTCATGCCCGTTACCCCCAATATTCTGCTTCAGGCCTCCAGGCAGGCCAAGATTCAGGCCGCCTGCGCCAATCCCCCGGCGCTGACCGCTGAGCCCGGGGACAAGGCCGCAAGCTTCGCTCATGTCTATGCCAATCAGGCCCAGAGCAAGCCCAATGCGTCGGCGGATACCTCGGTCAAGCCGAGTCGCGAAAAAAGCGCCGATGTCGCCGGAGAAAAAGACGCTGGCGACGACCAGTCTGCCGCCGGGGAACCGGTGGTTGCCGATGGCGGCAAATCCTTGCCTTCCGACACGCCGGTGCAGGCTGATGGCAAAACTGCCGACGATGATGCGTCAGATGCCGACCAGACGCTGGTCGCCGATACCGCACCGCTCGATCCGGCGCTTGATCCTTCATGGCTGCCAGTCCTTCAGCCAGTCGTGCCGGCGCCGGTAGCACCCGCCGTGGCCGACACCGTGCAACCTGCCGTTGACGCGCCGGTTGCCGCCGCGGCTACGGCTGCAATCGTTCCTGCGCTGGCCACTACCGACGGCGATTTCGATCCCTCTACCGATCCACTCGATGCATTGCCGGCGGTGCGCCTGGCCATGGAGCAGAGCGGTCACGTGTCGGCTTCCAAGACTGTACCGACACAGGCACAAGCCCAGGCTGACGGTGAGCTGACACCGGCGCAAAACTTTGCCGCCGGCATGGCGACCCTGCTGGATGTTCAGGGCGACAAGAGCAGCACCGGTCAGGGCGACGATAAGGCTTTCAGTGGCTTGATCGATGACGGCCTGAAGGACCTCAAGTCCGCCAGCAGCGACACCCGTGTCGATGATTTCGCCAACCGTCTGGCCGCGCTGACTCAGGCGGCCACGCCAAAGACCGCCAATGCCTTGCCGGTGAACCAGCCGATCGCCATGCATCAGAGCGGGTGGACCGAAGAGGTGGTGAACCGGGTCATGTACCTGTCCAGTGCCAATCTCAAGGCCGCGGACATCCAGTTGCAGCCCGCTGAACTCGGGCGGCTGGACATTCGGGTGAACATGGTTCCCGATCAACAGACCCAGGTCACGTTCATGAGCGCGCATCCGGGTGTCCGTGAGGCGCTGGATGGCCAGGTCCATCGCTTGCGCGATATGTTCGCGCAGCAGGGCATGGGACAGGTCGATGTCAACGTTTCGGACCAGTCCCGTGGTTCGCAGCAAGGGCAGGAACAGGCCCGGCACAGTCAGAGCGGGAAGACCAGCGCCAGCGGCGGTCGCCTCGATTCAATGGATGACGACATGACCCCGGGCGTCGCTGAAGTGGCTGCCAATACCATCAGCGTGATCGGCACCAGCGCGGTCGATTACTACGCCTGACCAAAGCCATCACTCCAATCGTTCCCTTCGCATGGGAACGATCCCTCTGTAGGAGCGAGCTTGCTCGCGAAAAACGTGAGAGCGCCGCGTTTATCCAGGTGGCCCTCGTCATCGTTAACGTCCATCGCGAGCAATCGAGCGTCGACCGGCTGCTCCTACATGGCATAACACTTGCTCTTGCCTTGCCGTGCGACTGTGAAAACCCGATTAGTGACGGATTATTGGCATGGCGAAGAGCGACGCAGCAGTAAAAGACCCCGCAACCAAAGGCAAACTCAAGCTGATTATCGTGATCGTGGTGGCCCTGCTGCTGGCGATCGGTGTGTCCGTGGGGGCGACCTGGTACTTCATGCACAGCGCTCAGAGCAAGCCTGCCGCCGTCGAGGCGCAAATCGCTCCCGTCGGTAAACAGCCAGCGATTTTCGAGTCGATGGCGCCGGCCTTCGTGGCCAACTTCAACCAGAGCGGTCGTCAGCGCTACATGCAAGTGAGCATCACCATGCTCGGGCGCAATCAGGCGGATCTGGATGCCCTCAAGGTCCACATGCCGGTGATCCGCAATAACCTGGTCATGCTGTTCTCCGGGCAGGACTTCGCGACCCTCGCCTCGCCGGTCGGTCAGGAAATGCTGCGGCAGAAAGCCACCGCCAGCGTCCAGGAAGTGGCGCAGAAAGAGCTTGGCAAAGTGGTGATCGAACAGTTGCTTTTCACTAATTTCGTACTGCAGTAGGAACACGACATGGCCGTGCAGGACCTGCTGTCCCAGGATGAGATCGACGCGCTGTTGCATGGTGTCGACGATGGTCTGGTACAGACCGAAAACGCTGCCGAACCCGGCACCGTCAAAAGCTATGACTTGACCAGCCAGGATCGCATCGTCCGTGGACGCATGCCGACCCTGGAAATGATCAACGAGCGTTTCGCCCGCTACACCCGCATCAGCATGTTCAACATGCTGCGTCGCTCGGCGGACGTGGCGGTCGGCGGCGTGCAGGTGATGAAGTTCGGCGAATACGTGCACTCGCTGTACGTACCGACCAGTCTCAACCTGGTCAAGATCAAACCCCTGCGCGGCACTGCGCTGTTCATCCTCGACGCCAAACTGGTGTTCAAGCTGGTGGACAACTTCTTCGGCGGTGACGGCCGGCACGCCAAGATCGAAGGGCGTGAATTCACGCCGACCGAACTGCGTGTGGTGCGCATGGTGCTGGAGCAGGCGTTCGTCGATTTGAAGGAGGCCTGGCAGGCGATCATGGAAGTCAACTTCGAGTACATCAACTCGGAAGTGAACCCGGCCATGGCCAACATCGTCGGCCCGAGCGAAGCCATTGTGGTGTCGACCTTCCACATCGAACTCGATGGCGGTGGCGGCGACCTGCACGTGACCATGCCGTACTCGATGATCGAGCCGGTGCGCGAAATGCTCGACGCCGGCTTCCAGTCGGACCTCGACGACCAGGACGAGCGCTGGGTCAACGCCCTGCGCCAGGACGTGCTGGACGTCGACGTGCCGATCGGTGCGACCGTGGCTCGTCGTCAGTTGCGCCTGCGCGACATCCTGCACATGCAGCCGGGGGATGTGATCCCGGTCGACATGCCGGAAGAAATGATCATGCGCGCCAACGGCGTGCCGGCCTTCAAGGTCAAGATGGGCTCGCACAAGGGCAACCTGGCGTTGCAAGTGATCGAGCCGATCGAGCGCCGTTGACCGGCGCTCGAACCCATTCGCGATTAACCGAATTCTGAATTTTTGCTCGCCGAGGACACTGACAATATGAACACCCAGGACGATCAGGCACTGGCCGATGAATGGGCTGCGGCCCTGGAAGAAACCGGCGATGCCGGTCAGGCCGACATCGACGCTTTGCTGGCCGCTGATTCCGGCAGCTCCGCGTCCAACCGCCTGCCAATGGAAGAGTTCGGCAGCGTGCCGAAAAACAACGATCCGGTCAGCCTTGAAGGCCCGAACCTGGACGTGATCCTCGATATTCCGGTGTCGATTTCCATGGAAGTGGGCAGCACCGACATCAACATCCGCAACCTGCTGCAACTGAACCAGGGCTCGGTGATCGAGCTCGATCGCCTGGCTGGCGAGCCGCTGGACGTGCTGGTCAATGGCACGCTCATCGCCCATGGCGAAGTGGTGGTGGTCAACGAGAAGTTCGGCATCCGCCTGACGGACGTGATCAGCCCAAGCGAACGCATCAAGAAGCTGCGCTGAGTGAAAAAGGTTCTTGGATTTGTGCTGGCGATGCCGTTCAGCGTGCTGGCGGCCGAACCGGTCGCAACGGCGACCACGGCTGCTGCGCCGGCGGTGAGCAGTGGTGTGGCTGGGCAACTGACGCAGCTGGTGTTCGGCTTGCTGCTGGTGCTGGGGCTGATCTTTCTCCTCGCCTGGTTGCTGCGTCGGGTCCAGCAGGCCGGTCCGGCCGGCAAGGGGCAGGTGATCGAGATTGTCGGCACCCGCGCGCTGGGGCCGCGCGACCGGCTGATGCTGGTGCAGGTCGGCAACGAGCAGATTCTGTTGGGCCTGAGCCCCGGCAACATTGCTGCGCTGCACGTGCTCAAGGAGCCGGTGCAAGTGCCGAGTACCGAGAAGCCGACGCCGGAATTTGCCCAGCGCCTGTTGGAGATGCTGGGTAAAGATCAGAAGGATAAGAAGTAATGGGTGCGCTACGCATCGTCTTGACGCTGGCCCTGATGCTGGCCGCGCCACTGGCATTCGGCGCCGATCCGCTGTCGATCCCGGCCATCACCCTGGGCACCAATGCACAGGGTGCGCAGGAGTACTCGGTCAGCCTGCAAATCCTGCTGATCATGACCGCGCTGAGTTTTATCCCGGCGTTTGTCATGCTGATGACCAGTTTCACCCGGATCATCATTGTCTTCTCGATCCTGCGCCAGGCCCTGGGCCTGCAACAGACACCATCGAACCAGATCCTCACCGGCATGGCGCTGTTCCTGACCCTGTTCATCATGGCGCCAGTGTTCGACCGGGTGAACCAGGACGCCTTGCAGCCGTATCTGGCGGAAAAACTGACCGCCCAGGATGCGGTCGTCAAGGCGCAGGTGCCGATCAAGAACTTCATGCTCGCCCAGACCCGCACCAGCGATCTGGAGCTGTTCATGCGCCTGTCCAAACGGACTGACATCGCGACGCCGGATCAGGCGCCGCTGACCATCCTGGTGCCGGCCTTCGTGACCTCCGAGCTGAAAACGGCGTTCCAGATCGGCTTCATGATCTTCATTCCGTTCCTGATCATCGACCTGGTCGTGGCCAGTATATTGATGGCCATGGGTATGATGATGCTCTCGCCACTGATCATTTCCCTGCCGTTCAAGATCATGTTGTTCGTGCTGGTGGATGGCTGGGCGCTGATCATCGGCACGCTGGCCAGCAGCTTCGGCGGTGTCTCGCCATGACGCCAGAAGTTGCGGTCGACATCTTTCGCGAAGCGCTGTGGCTGACCACCATGATGGTGGCGATCCTGGTGATTCCAAGTTTGCTGGTGGGCTTGCTGGTGGCGATGTTCCAGGCAGCCACCCAGATCAACGAACAGACCTTGAGCTTCCTGCCGCGCCTGCTGGTGATGCTGGTGACGCTGATCGTCGGCGGTCCATGGATGGTGCAGACCTTCATGGATTACATCCTGCAGTTGTACGGCAGCATTCCTCAGGTCATCGGCTAAACCATGTCACTGCTTGCGCTGACCGATACGCAGATCAGCACCTGGGTGGCGACGTTCATGTTGCCGCTGTTTCGCGTCGGCTCCTTGCTGATGGTCATGCCGGTGTTCGGCACGACCTTGCTGCCGCGGCGCATTCGCTTGTATTTCGCGCTGGCCATTACCGTGGTCATCGCGCCGGGCCTGCCGCCGATGCCGCCGGTGAATGCCCTGGATCTGAGCGGGCTGTTGCTGATTGCCGAGCAGATTCTCATCGGTGCGGTGATGGGCTTCTCCTTGCAGCTGTTCTTTCAGGCCTTTGTGGTGGCCGGGCAAATCGTCGCCATCCAGATGGGCATGGGCTTCGCTTCCATGATCGACCCGGCCAACGGCGTATCGACGGCGGTGATCGGGCAGTTTTTCACCATGCTGGTGACGCTGCTGTTCCTGTCCATGAACGGTCATCTGGTGGTGTTCGAGATCCTCACCGAAAGTTTCACCACGTTGCCGGTGGGCGGTGGCCTGATGGTCAATCACTACTGGGAACTGGCCGGCAAGCTCGGCTGGGTGCTCGGTTCGGCGTTGTTGCTGGTGCTGCCGGCAATCACCGCGCTGCTGGTGGTCAACATCGCGTTTGGCGTCATGACCCGGGCGGCGCCGCAACTGAACATTTTTTCTGTCGGCTTCCCGCTGATCCTGGTGCTTGGGCTGTTCATCGTCTGGGTCGGGCTGGCGGACATTCTCAACCAGTATCAACCGCTGGCCTCCGAGGCCTTGCAGTTACTACGCGAAATGGCACGGGCGAGCTGAGTCATGGCCGAAAGCGAAAGCGGTCAGGACAAAACGGAAGACCCCACGGAGAAGCGCAAGCAGGACTCCCGTGAAAAGGGTGAGGTAGCCCGGTCCAAGGAACTCAACACCCTGGCGATCATGCTGGTCGGTGCCTCGGCGTTGCTGATTTTTGGCGGTGCCCTGGCGCAGGACATGATGGAGCTGATGCGCATCAACTTCTCGCTGCCGCGGGAAGTGATCCTGGATCAGCGCTACATGGCCACTTACCTGATGCGCTCGGGGCAAATTGCCCTGTGGTCGATCCAGCCGGTGATGATCACTCTGGTGCTGGCCGCCATCATCGGTCCGATTTCCCTGGGTGGCTGGCTGTTCGCGGCGAGCTCCATGGCGCCCAAGTTCAGCCGCTTGAACCCCGGTCCCGGCCTCAAGCGCATGTTCTCGGCCAAGTCGCTGATCGAACTGCTCAAGGCCCTGGCCAAGTTCATCATCATTCTGTTCGTGGCGCTGGCGGTGTTGTCGTCGGACATCGATGACCTGCTGCGCATCGCCCATGAGCCCTTGGACATGGCGATCATTCACAGTCTGCAAGTGGTGGGCTGGAGCACCTTGTGGATGGCGTGCGGGCTGATCCTGATCGCTGTGGTGGATGTGCCGGTGCAACTCTGGGAGAGCCACAAGAAACTGCTGATGACCAAGCAGGAGGTGCGCGACGAGCATAAGGATCAGGAGGGGCGGCCGGAGGTCAAGCAGCGGATTCGACAGCTGCAGCGCGAGATGTCCCAGCGGCGGATGATGGCCGCCATTCCCGAGGCCGACGTGGTCATCACCAACCCGACGCACTACGCCGTGGCCCTCAAGTACGACCCGGAAAAAGGCAATGCGCCGGTATTGCTGGCCAAGGGTAGCGACTTCCTGGCCCTGAAGATCCGTGAGATCGCGGTAGCCAACGAGATCCTGCTGCTGGAGTCACCGGCGCTGGCGCGCTCGATCTACTACTCCACCGAGCTTGAACAGGAAATTCCCGGCGGGCTGTATCTGGCGGTCGCGCAGGTGCTGGCTTACGTTTATCAGATTCGACAGTACCGGGCGGGCAAGGGCAAACGACCGGATCCGCTCAAGGATGACTTGCCGATTCCGCCGGATTTGCGCCGCGATTCCTGATTTCGATATCGATCAGTGTGGGAGCGAGCCTGCTCGCGATAGCGTCTGCACAGGCACAATTTGTGTCGACTGACACGCCGCCATCGCGAGCAGGCTCGCTCCCACAGTGTTCGCAAAAAACTCTCGATAACCCCTCTGTTTCTTGCCTCTGCAAAAGTTGGAAAGCTTCTTGCAGTAGCCGCTCTGCGCCCGCTTCAGGCGTCAAAAGATTGCTTTAAAGGAACGGGGAAAACCGGTGGATCGCTCTCAGTTAATCAACAGTGCCCGCAGCAACATTGCCGACCTCAGTCGAGGCAATCTGGGCGTGCCGCTGTTGCTGCTGGTCATGTTGGCGATGATGATGTTGCCGGTGCCGCCGTTCCTGCTCGACGTGTTCTTCACCTTCAACATTGCCCTGTCCATCGTCGTGCTGCTGGTGTGTGTCTACGCCTTGCGGCCGCTGGATTTCGCGGTATTCCCGACCATTCTGCTGGTGGCGACGCTGTTGCGCCTGGCGTTGAACGTGGCCTCCACGCGAGTGGTGATGCTGCACGGCCAGGACGGCCATGCGGCGGCCGGCAAGGTGATCCAGGCGTTCGGCGAGGTGGTGATCGGCGGTAACTACGTGGTCGGTATCGTGGTCTTCGCGATCTTGATGATCATCAACTTTGTCGTGGTGACCAAGGGTGCAGGGCGGATTTCCGAGGTGAGCGCGCGTTTCACTCTCGATGCGATGCCCGGCAAGCAAATGGCTATCGACGCCGACCTCAACGCCGGCCTGATCGATCAGGCCCAAGCCAAGGCCCGTCGTTCGGAAGTGGCCCAGGAAGCCGAGTTCTACGGCTCCATGGACGGTGCCAGCAAATTCGTCCGGGGTGACGCCATCGCCGGCCTGCTGATCCTGTTCATCAACCTGATTGGTGGCATGGCGGTCGGCATCTTCCAGCACAACATGACCTTTGCCGACGCCGGCAAGGTGTATGCGCTGTTGACCATCGGTGACGGTTTGGTGGCGCAATTGCCATCACTGTTGTTATCGACAGCCGCCGCGATCATGGTGACCCGTGCTTCCGGTTCGGAAGACATGGGCAAGCAAATCAATCGCCAGATGTTCGCCTCGCCCAAGGCGCTGGCGGTGGCCGCAGGCTTGATGGCGGTCATGGGCCTGGTGCCCGGCATGCCGCACTTCTCGTTCCTGAGCATGGCGACCCTGGCGGCCGGCGGCGCTTACCTGTTCTGGAAAAAGCAGAACGTCGCCAAGGTGCAGGCCCTGCAAGAGGTCAAGCGCCAGCAGGAGCTGCTGCCGTCGCCGGCCCGCGCCCAGGAAACCAAGGAGCTTGGCTGGGATGACGTGACGCCCATCGACATGATCGGCCTGGAAGTGGGTTATCGCCTGATTCCGTTGGTGGACCGCAACCAGGGTGGCCAGTTGCTGGCGCGGATCAAGGGTGTGCGCAAGAAACTGTCCCAGGATCTGGGCTTCCTGATGCCGACCGTGCACATCCGCGACAACCTCGACCTGGCGCCGAGTGCCTATCGCCTGACCCTCATGGGGGTGATCCTGGCTGAAGCGGAGATTTACCCGGATCGGGAGCTGGCGATCAACCCGGGGCAGGTCTACGGCACGCTCAACGGCATTACCGCCAAAGATCCGGCTTTCGGCCTGGAGGCGGTCTGGATTGAAATCAGCCAGCGCGCCCAGGCGCAATCCCTCGGTTATACGGTGGTCGATGCCAGTACCGTAGTGGCTACCCACCTGAACCAGATACTTTACAAGCATTCCAGTGAACTGATCGGTCACGAAGAAGTGCAGCAGCTCATGCAATTGCTGGCCAAAAGCTCGCCGAAACTGGCCGAGGAACTGGTGCCGGGCGTGGTTTCGCTGTCGCAGCTGCTCAAGGTGCTGCAAGCGCTGTTGGCCGAGCAAGTGCCGGTACGCGACATCCGCAGTATTGCCGAGGCCATCGCCAACAATGCCGCCAAGAGTCAAGATACCGCCGCGCTGGTGGCTGCCGTGCGGGTTGGCGTATCCCGTGCAATCTTGCAAAGCATTGTAGGCACTGAGTCAGAGCTGCCAGTGATCACGCTGGAGCCAAGGTTGGAACAGATATTGCTCAATAGTCTGCAAAAGGCCGGGCAAGGCTCGGAAGAGGGCGTTCTGCTGGAGCCAGGCATGGCTGAGAAGCTGCAACGCTCGCTGATTGACGCGGCGCAGCGCCAGGAGATGCAAGGTCAGCCGGTGATTCTGCTGGTGGCCGGTCCGGTTCGCGCAATGCTCTCGCGATTTGGCCGGCTCGCAGTCCCGGGTTTGCACGTGTTGGCTTACCAGGAAATCCCTGACAACAAGCAAGTGACCATCGTTGCGACAGTAGGGCCCAACGGCTGAGGTAGTGGTTTATGCAAGTTAAGCGTTTTTTCGCCGCCGATATGCGTCAGGCCATGAAGCTGGTTCGCGATGAGCTGGGCGCTGATGCCGCCATCATTGGCAACCGTCGGATCGCCGGAGGCGTCGAGCTGACGGCTGCGCTGGATTACAAGTTGTCGGCGCTGGCGCCACGGGTTCCGAACATGGAGCTCGAAGACGAGTTGCGCAAGACGCAGTCGCGGATCGTCACCGCCCAGGCCGAATTGAGCCTGCGTAGCGATGGCGAGAGCGACCAGGGCACCAACCGTCAGTTGTTCGCCGGCTTGCCGTTGACCGCCGCCGAGCCGCTGATCGAGCCGACTTATGCCGAGCCCCGTCGCCCTGCACCAGCCGCTGCGCCAGCGTCCGGTGGCGTGGACCCGCGGGCGTTTGACTCGATGCGATTCGAGCTCAACAGTCTGCGCGAACTCATGGAAGTACAACTCGGGTCCCTGGCCTGGAATCAGCTGCAAGGCAGCCGTCCGGACCAGGCCAACCTCTGGCGTCGCCTGCAACGCATTGGCCTGTCTGGCCCGCTGTCGCGCGACCTGCTGGCGCTGATCACCGAGATCGAAGAACCTCGTCAGGCCTGGCGCATGTTGCTGGCGCACCTGGCGCGCATGATCGTTACCCCCGAAGTCGAGCCGCTGGAGGAGGGCGGTGTGATCGCCATGGTCGGCCCTGCCGGCATGGGCAAGACCACCACCCTGGCCAAGCTGGCGGCCCGTTACGTGCTCAAGTACGGCGCGCAGAACATTGCGCTGGTGAGCATGGACAGCTTCCGCATCGGTGCCCAGGAGCAGCTCAAGACCCTGGGGCGCATTCTCAACGTGTCGGTGACCCACGTCGACCCGGGCCAGTCCCTGGTGCAGGCGCTGGAACCCTTGCTGCGCAAGCGCGTGGTGTTGATCGATACTGCCGGCCTGCAAGCCAGCGACCCGGCCCTGCGCATGCAGCTCGAAAGTCTGGCCAGTCGTGGCATTCGCTCAAAAAATTATCTGGTCCTGGCAACCACCAGCCAGAAACAGGTTCTAACCGCCGCTTATCACAGTTACAAGCGTTGTGGGCTCGCTGGCTGCATCCTGACTAAACTGGATGAGACGGCTAGTCTGGGCGAGGTGTTGAGCCTGGCCATCAGTCATGAGTTACCCGTGGCCTACCTGACCGATGGCCCGCGGATTCCGGATGATCTCCATCTGCCGCGCCGTCATCAGTTGGTCAGTCGCGCCGTCAGCGTGCAAATGCAGGAAGAACCCAGCGAAGAAGCCATGGCTGACATGTTCGCTGATATTTACCACAGCCAAACCAAGCAGGTTGGCTAAGGTAGTAATGAACAGTTTTTGTACCTACATCGATGGTCTGCCATGCATTGTTCCGATTGTGAACGCGCAGCCAGTAATGTGGCCTCCGTCTATGCAAGACAAGGTAAAGAAATAACATGGGCAGCATGCATCCCGTACAGGTGATCGCGGTGACCGGCGGCAAAGGTGGCGTCGGGAAAACTAACGTGTCAGTGAACTTGTCCCTGGCTTTGGCTGAGCTTGGCCGGCGCGTCATGCTGTTGGACGCCGACCTGGGACTGGCGAACGTTGACGTTCTGCTGGGCCTGACACCCAAACGTACCCTGGCCGACGTGATCGAGGGCCGCTGCGAACTGCGCGATGTACTGCTGCAGGGACCAGGCGGCATCCGTATCGTTCCGGCCGCATCCGGCACTCAGAGCATGGTGCATCTGAGCCCCGCGCAACACGCCGGCCTGATCCAGGCCTTCAGTGATATCGGCGACAACCTCGACGTATTGGTGATCGACACCGCGGCGGGCATTGGTGACTCGGTCGTCAGTTTCGTTCGCGCAGCCCAGGAAGTGCTGCTGGTGGTGTGCGACGAGCCGACCTCGATTACCGATGCCTACGCCTTGATCAAGTTGCTCAATCGCGACTACGGCATGAACCGCTTCCGCGTCCTGGCCAACATGGCCCAGAGCCCGCAGGAAGGACGCAACCTGTTCGCCAAGTTGACCAAGGTCACGGATCGCTTCCTCGACGTCGCCCTGCAATACGTCGGCGCGGTGCCCTACGACGAAAGCGTGCGCAAGGCCGTGCAGAAACAGCGTGCCGTCTACGAGGCCTTCCCGCGTTCCAAGTGCTCGCTGGCGTTCAAGGCCATCGCGCAGAAGGTCGATACCTGGCCACTGCCTGCCAACCCCCGTGGGCACCTGGAATTTTTCGTCGAGCGCCTCGTGCAGCAGACAGCAGGACCGGTTCTATGACAGCAAGCGGTTACAACCTCTACAAACAATCGGCGCGTGATGCGCAGTACGAGCTGATCGAGCGTTACGCGCCGCTGGTTAAACGCATTGCCTACCACTTACTGGCGCGCCTGCCGGCCAGCGTCCAGGTCGAGGACCTGATCCAGGCCGGGATGATCGGCCTGCTTGAAGTGTCGACCAAATATGACGCCAGCAAAGGCGCCAGTTTCGAGACGTACGCGGGCATTCGAATCCGCGGCGCCATGCTCGATGAAGTGCGCAAGGGGGATTGGGCGCCACGTTCGGTTCACCGCAATACGCGCATGGTCAGCGACGCCATCCGCTCGATTGAAGCGAAAACCGGTCGTGACGCTAAAGATCACGAAGTTGCGGCCGAACTCCAATTGAGTCTCGACGATTACTACGGGATTTTGAACGACACCCTGGGCAGCCGGTTATTCAGTTTCGACGATCTGTTGCAGGACGGCGAACACGAAGGGCTGCACGAGGATGGCGCGAGTGCTCATATCGAGCCGTCACGCGATCTGGAAGATGAACGCTTCCAGGCAGCGCTGGCGGAGGCGATTGCCAATTTGCCGGAGCGTGAGCGACTGGTGTTGGCGCTGTACTACGACGAAGAGTTGAACCTCAAGGAAATCGGTGAGGTCCTGGGGGTCAGCGAATCTCGGGTCAGCCAGTTACACAGCCAGTGCGCGGCCCGTTTGCGGGGGCGTTTGGGGGAGTGGCGAGCGCGCTGAAGGCAGTGTGGGGGACACTGCGAACGAGGCCGGTGTGGTGTTGAACTGCGTCGGTCGCGATCTGTTGTGCTCCAGACAGTCATTGAGTGCTTTGCCGGATTGATTGAAATGGCGCGTCCAGGTGCTGGGCGCGTTTAAGACTGCTTGGAGGTCGAATTGGACAAGAACATGAAAATCCTCATCGTTGATGACTTCTCAACGATGCGGCGGATCATCAAGAACCTGCTGCGTGACCTTGGGTTCACCAACACCGTCGAGGCCGACGATGGCACTACCGCCATTCCGGTGCTCAACAGCGGAAGCATCGACTTTCTGGTAACGGACTGGAACATGCCTGGCATGACCGGTATCGATCTGCTGCGCCACGTGCGTGCCGATGAAAAGCTCAAGCACCTGCCGGTGCTGATGGTGACCGCTGAAGCCAAGCGTGAGCAGATCATCGAAGCGGCCCAGGCCGGCGTTAACGGCTATGTGGTCAAACCCTTCACGGCCCAGGCGTTGAAAGAAAAAATCGAGAAGATTTTCGAACGCATCGGTTGATGAGTGCGCCACGGGGGAGCTATGGGCAATAACGAAACTTCATTGGGCGACTTTGAGTCGACCCTGAAAAAACACGCCGTCGAATTGGTCGAGAGCCTTGAAAAAGGCAAGTTCGGCGACGCGGTGCAATTGATCCATGAGCTCAACCAGACCCGTGACCGCGGCCTGTATCAGGAAGTGGGCAAGCTCACTCGCGAACTGCATAGCGCGATCGTCAATTTCCAGATTGACCCGCACATGCCGCAAGCCGAAGAAGTGTCCCAGATCACCGACGCCACCGAGCGTCTGGGCTATGTGGTCAAGCTGACCGAGGCCGCGGCCAACCGCACCATGGATCTGGTGGAAAATGCCACGCCGCTGGTCAATGGCCTGGCGGATGAAGCCCAGGCCTTGAGCGCGGACTGGGGACGGTTCATGCGTCGTGAAGTCGGCGCTGAAGAGTTCCGCGAACTGGCCCGCCGGGTCGACGGGTTCCTGGCGCGCAGCGGTACGGACAATCGCGCGGTGTCGGGCAACCTCAACGACATCCTGCTCGCCCAGGATTACCAGGACCTCACGGGACAAGTGATCAAGCGAGTGACCCAGTTGGTCACCGAAGTCGAAAGCAACCTGCTCAAGCTCGTGCTGATGGCCAGTCAGGTGGACCGCTTTGCGGGCATCGAACATGACCGTGAGGCGATGCTTGCTGAAAAAGATCCGCAAAAACATCTCTCTCAGGGTGAAGGTCCGCAGATTCATGCCGATAAAAGAGAAGACGTTGTGTCCGGTCAGGACGATGTGGACGATTTGCTATCCAGCCTGGGATTTTAGAATTTTAGGTTTTTTAGGTTTTTAGACCTGTAGGAGCACCCCCCTTAATGAGCTTCGGCGCCGATGAAGAGATCCTTCAGGATTTCCTGGTTGAGGCCGGCGAGATTCTAGAGCAACTGTCCGAGCAACTGGTCGAGCTGGAAAGCCGTCCGGATGATGCGGATCTGCTCAATGCAATTTTTCGCGGTTTTCACACTGTAAAAGGGGGCGCCGGCTTCCTCCAGCTCAACGAGCTGGTGGAGTGCTGCCACATCGCCGAGAACGTGTTCGACATCCTGCGCAAGGGTGAACGTCGCGTCGACTCGGAACTGATGGACGTGGTTCTCGAAGCGCTGGACGCGGTGAACAGCATGTTCAGCGAGGTCCGCGATCGCGGACCGATCACGCCCGCTACACCGGAACTGCTCGCGGCACTGGCCCGTCTGGCCGAGCCGCAATCGGCTGACGAGGTGGCTGCCGTACCTGTCGCCGCCGTGGTCGAAACGCCTGTGGCTGAAAGCGAGTCGGGCGACATCACCGACAATGAATTCGAACAACTGCTGGACTCGCTGAACGCCGTCAAGGCTCAGGCCGAGGCGCCGGCGGCGATGTCTGTGCCGGTCAGCAATGCGGCCGCCAGCGACGAAATCACCGATGCCGAGTTCGAGTCGTTGCTCGATCAACTGCACGGCAAGGGCCAGTTCGCCGTTGACGCGGTGGTCCCGACGCCGGCTGCGCCAGAGGCCCCGAAAGCGGCAGGCGACAGCTCCGATATTACTGACGACGAATTCGAAGCACTGCTCGACCAACTGCACGGCAAGGGTAACTTCGCTGTCGATGCGCTCGAATCGGCCATTGCTTCTGTGCCGACTCCTGGCGCACCAACCGCTGCAGTGGCCGGCAGCGATCTGATCAGCGATCACGAATTTGAATCGCTGCTCGACGAGTTGCACGGCAAGGGCAAGTTCAGCGAAGTCGGCAAGGCGACAGTTGCCAGCGGATCGAACACGTCCGTTGCCGCGCCGGCCGCGAAGGCGGCGGCACCGAAACCGGTGGCCAAGGCACCCGAGCCAAAAGCCGAAACGCCGGTTGCTGCCGCTGCACCTGCTATCGCCCGTACTCCGGCCGCGCCACCGGCGGAAAAACCGGCCAGCGAAGCCGAGACCACCGTGCGCGTCGATACCGCGCGTCTCGACGAGATCATGAACATGGTCGGCGAGTTGGTGCTGGTGCGTAACCGCCTGGTCCGCCTGGGCCTCAACAGCGGCGACGAAGCCATGTCCAAGGCCGTGTCGAACCTCGACGTGGTCACGGCCGACCTGCAAACCGCGGTCATGAAGACCCGGATGCAACCGATCAAGAAAGTCTTCGGGCGCTTTCCGCGCCTGGTTCGCGACCTGGCTCGCCAGCTCAAGAAAGAGATCAACCTGGAACTGGTCGGCGAAGAAACCGACCTCGACAAGAACCTCGTCGAAGCCCTGGCCGACCCGTTGGTCCACTTGGTGCGCAACGCAGTCGACCACGGCATCGAATCGCCGGAAGAACGCGAAGCCTCGGGCAAGGCCCGGGGCGGCAAGGTCATCCTGGCGGCCGAGCAGGAAGGCGACCACATCCTGCTGTCGATCTCCGATGACGGCAAAGGCATGGACCCGAACGTCCTGCGTTCCATCGCGGTCAAGCGCGGTGTGATGGACAAGGATGCGGCGGACCGCCTGAGCGACACCGAGTGCTACAACCTGATCTTCGCTCCGGGTTTCTCGACCAAGACCGAGATCTCCGACGTATCGGGTCGCGGTGTGGGCATGGACGTGGTGAAAACCAAGATTTCCCAGCTCAACGGCTCGATCAACATCTACTCGGCCAAGGGCCAGGGTTCGAAGATTGTCATCAAGGTGCCGCTGACCCTGGCGATCATGCCGACGCTGATGGTCATGCTCGGCAACCAGGCGTTTGCGTTCCCGCTGGTGAACGTCAACGAGATCTTCCACCTCGACCTGTCGACCACCAACGTCGTGGACGGCCAGGAAGTGGTGATCGTGCGGGACAAGGCACTGCCATTGTTCTATCTCAAACGCTGGCTGGTCAGCTCCGCCGCTCACGAAGAGCAGCGCGAAGGCCATGTGGTGATCCTTTCGGTGGGCACGCAGCGGATCGGCTTTGTCGTCGATCAACTGGTGGGCCAGGAAGAAGTGGTCATCAAGCCATTGGGCAAAATGCTTCAGGGAACGCCGGGGATGTCTGGCGCCACCATCACCGGTGACGGCCGCATCGCGCTGATTCTCGATGTTCCGAGCATGCTCAAGCGTTACGCCACACGGCGTATTTGATTCTGGTGGAGCGGGGCGCCTGGCCTCGCTCCATCTAATGGAGTGTTTATGGCAGTCAAAGTCCTGGTGGTGGACGATTCGGGGTTTTTCCGCCGCCGCGTCTCGGAAATTCTTTCAGCGGATTCCAATATCCAGGTCGTCGGCACGGCGACCAACGGCAAAGAGGCGATCGATCAGGCGCTGGCCCTCAAGCCCGACGTGATCACCATGGACTACGAGATGCCGATGATGGACGGCATCACTGCCGTACGGCACATCATGCAACGCTGCCCGACCCCGGTCCTGATGTTCTCCTCGCTGACCCATGAAGGCGCCCGCGTCACCCTCGATGCGCTGGATGCCGGCGCGGTGGACTTCCTGCCGAAAAACTTCGAAGACATCTCGCGCAACCCCGAGAAGGTCAAGCAACTGCTGTGCGAAAAGATCCTCAGCATTGCGCGCAGCAATCGTCGGGTCAGCACTTACAGCGCTCCGGCTCCTGTGGCCGCACCCGCTCCAACCCCTGCGCCTTCGAGCGTCGGCAGTTACGGCAGCAGCGCGCCCGTGCGTCCGGCACCGGCACTGGCACCGATTCCGGCGCGTACACAGGCGGCCACTGCGTCGTCGCCCGCGCCAAAACGCAAGGCCTATAAACTGGTGGCCATCGGTACGTCCACCGGCGGCCCGGTTGCCCTGCAGCGGGTGTTGACCCAATTGCCGGCCAGCTTCCCGGCCCCGATCGTGCTGGTTCAACACATGCCGGCCGCCTTCACCAAGGCTTTCGCCGAGCGCCTGGACAAGCTCTGCCGCATCAGCGTCAAGGAAGCCGAGGATGGCGACATCCTGCGTCCGGGCCTGGCGCTGCTGGCGCCGGGTGGCAAGCAGATGATGGTCGACGGCCGCGGCGCGGTGAAAATCCTCCCGGGTGACGAGCGTCTGAATTACAAGCCGTGCGTGGACATCACCTTCGGTTCGGCAGCCAAGTCCTATGGCGACAAAGTTCTGGCGGTCGTGCTGACCGGCATGGGCGCCGACGGCCGTGAAGGCGCGCGTATGCTCAAGCAGGGCGGCAGTTCGATCTGGGCACAGGACGAAGCCAGTTGCGTGATCTACGGCATGCCGATGGCCATCGTCAAAGCCGAGCTCGCCGACGCGGTGTACAGCCTCGATGACATTGGCAAGCACCTGGTCGAGGCCTGTATCTGATGGATGTTCTAAGCCTGATCGGCCTCATCATGGCCTTCGTCGCCATCATCGGCGGCAACTACCTCGAAGGCGGTCATCTCGGCGCCCTGGCCAACGGCCCGGCAGCGCTGATCGTGCTGGGCGGCACCATTGGCGCCGCGCTGTTGCAATCGCCGATGAGTGCCTTCAAGCGTGCGATGCAGATCCTTGCCTGGATCCTGTTCCCGCCTCGCGTTGACCTGGCCGGTGGCATCGACCGCGTGGTGAACTGGAGCCTGACCGCCCGCAAGGAAGGCCTGCTGGGCCTTGAAGGTATCGCCGACGCCGAGCCCGACAACTACGCGCGCAAAGGCCTGCAACTGCTGGTCGACGGTGCCGAGCCGGAAGCGATCCGCAGCATTCTGGAAGTGGATTTCTACACCCAGGAGAGCCGCGATGTCGAAGCGGCCAAGGTCTTCGAAAGCATGGGCGGTTACGCGCCGACCATCGGCATCATCGGTGCGGTGATGGGCCTGATTCACGTCATGGGCAACCTGGGTGATCCGTCGCAACTGGGTAACGGCATCGCCGTGGCCTTCGTCGCCACCATCTACGGCGTGGCCAGTGCCAACCTGGTGCTGCTGCCGATTGCCGCCAAACTCAAATCCATCGCGTTGCGTCAGTCGCGTTATCGCGAAATGCTGCTGGAGGGGCTGCTGTCGATTGCCGAAGGTGAAAACCCTCGTTCCATTGAGTTGAAGCTTCAGGGCTTCATGGATTAAGGGAAAAAACTAATGGCCCGTCGTCGCCAGCAAGAAGAGCATGTAAACCATGAACGCTGGCTGGTGTCCTACGCGGACTTCATCACCCTGCTGTTCGCCTTTTTCGTGGTGATGTACTCGATCTCGTCGATCAATGAAGGCAAGTACAAGGTCATTTCCGAAGCGCTGATCGGCGTCTTCACCGATTCCGATCGTTCGCTCAAGCCGATCCCCATCGGTGACGAGCGGCCGAAGACCGTGACCCCGGCCAAGCCGCTGGTCAAGGACAGTGACCAGGTCGATGCCGGTGTCGCCGGTGCCAGCGATCCGCTCAAAAGCATCGCCGACGACATCAGTGCGGCGTTCGGTGATCTGATCAGCTCCAACCAGATGACTGTGCGCGGCAACGAGCTGTGGGTCGAGATCGAGCTCAATTCCAGCCTGTTGTTCGGCAGCGGCGACGCCATGCCCAGCGACATCGCGTTCAACATCATCGACAAGGTTGCGGCGATCCTGAAGCCATTCGACAACCCGATTCATGTCGAAGGCTTCACCGACGACCAACCGATCCGCACGGCGCAGTACCCGACCAACTGGGAACTGTCTTCGGCCCGCTCGGCCAGCATCGTGCGCATGCTGGCGATGCAGGGCGTGAACCCTGGTCGCCTGGCGTCGGTGGGCTACGGCGAGTTTCAGCCGGTGGCCAACAATGCCACGGCTGAAGGCCGCGCACGCAACCGTCGCGTGGTGCTGGTGGTGTCGCGCAACCTCGATGTGCGTCGCAGCCTGACCGGCACCGGAACCGCCCATGCGCAACCGGATGCCGCATTGAAGCGTGCTGGCACACAAACTGCACCGACCCCGGTCAAGTCGCCGGTACGAGAGAGCGCCGTCAATTCTCCGTCGCCCGCATTAATACGTTGAGCTATTTCTCGGTCGATCCGTTCGGCCGGGAGGAACAATCCGAATGAGAGTCTGGGCAGTCGCCAATCAAAAGGGTGGTGTCGGTAAAACCACTTCCTCCATCGCTTTAGCCGGTTTACTGGCGGAGGCGGGCAAGCGTGTGGTCGTGGTCGATCTCGACCCCCACGGCTCGATGACCAGCTACTTCGGCTACGACCCCGACAGCCTGGAGCACAGCAACTACGACCTGTTCCTGCACAAGGGCAACGTGCCGCAAGGTCTGCCGGGTCAATTGCTACTGTCGACCAGTGACGAACGCATTTCCCTGTTGCCGTCCAGCACCGCGCTGGCCACCCTTGAACGCCAGTCGCCGGGGCAGAGCGGTTTGGGCCTGGTGATTGCCAAGAGCCTGGCGCAACTGTGGCAGGACTTCGATTACGCCGTGATCGACAGCCCGCCATTGCTCGGCGTGCTGATGGTCAATGCCTTGGCAGCGAGCCAGCAACTGGTGATCCCGGTGCAGACCGAACACCTGGCGGTCAAAGGCCTTGAACGCATGGTCAACACCCTGGCGATGATCAACCGCTCGCGCAAACAGGCGTTGCCCTTCACCATTGTGCCGACCCTGTTTGACCGCCGTACCCAGGCGTCCCTCGGAACCTTGCGTGTGCTGCGCGACAAATTCCCCGACGAAATCTGGCAAGGCTACATCCCGGTGGACACGCGCCTGCGCGATGCCAGCCGTGCCGGTCTGACGCCTTCGCAATTCGACGGCAAGAGCCGTGGCGTTCTCGCTTACCGCGCGTTGCTCAAGCATCTGCTGGCGGCACAACTCGTTCCGCAGGTGGCGTGAGATGAATTCAATCCCTGTAGGAGCTGCCGCAGGCTGCGATCTTTTGATCCCGCTTTGCGGCGTCTTTGAAAAGATCAAGATCAAAAGATCGCAGCCTTCGGCAGCTCCTACGATGGTGTGCGCATGAATCGGCCGGTGAAGGTCACCTCGCGCCCGCAATTGGCGCTGCAGTCGTATCTGGACGCCTTGCTGCAGGACGCAACCGAGGAGTTGCCGCCAGAAGTCGAGGCGCTGCCCGAGGCTGAAGCGGCGCTGGATGAGTTCCAGGCCGCCGTGCTCGAAGAGCAGGCTCGTGATGCGCAAAAACCAGCAGTGGCTGCTGCCCCCGTCGTTGTGCCAATGGCAAAAGCACCAGTGGCCGTGATCGAAGCGCCGGCACCGGTCCTGGCGCCGGTATCGACCATCGCGCCGTTGCTGCAAACACTGGTGGCGCCTGTCGCCGAAGTGCAGCCTGCACCAGAGCCTGTGGCGCTCGAGGTGCAGCCGACTCTGGTGGCGCCGGTGGTCGAAGTGCATCTGCCACCCGCGAACACGCCGCCACCGGTACAAACCGACGGTCGTCCATCCTGGGCTGCCGAACCCTTCGAATGCCTGCTGTTCGATGTCGCCGGCTTGACCCTGGCGGTGCCGCTGGTGTGCCTGGGTTCGATTTACTCCCTGGCCGGTCACGAGCTGACGCCGTTGTTCGGCCAGCCGGAATGGTTCCTGGGCATCCTGCCGAGTCAGGCGGGCAACCTGAAAGTGCTGGATACCGCGCGTTGGGTCATGCCCGACCGTTACCGCGACGATTTCAAGCAGGGTCTGCAATACGTGATTTCGGTGCAAGGCTACGAGTGGGGGTTGGCGGTGCATCAGGTCAGCCGCTCGTTGCGCCTGGACCCGAATGAAATCAAATGGAGAAGTCACCGAGGCCAGCGGCCATGGCTCGCCGGCACGGTGATTGAACACATGTGCGCCTTGCTTGACGTTTCCGCGCTGGCCGAGTTGATCGCCAGCGGCGGGGCAAAGCACATGGGCGGCCACAAGCCGACCCACAAAACTACATAACAGAACAACACCGCCAAGGCGGTTTCTTGAGGGGATCAGGGTATGAATGACAAGGCGACGGCGGCAAAGGGTTCCGAAGATCCGATCCTGCAATGGGTCACCTTCAAGCTGGACAACGAGACCTACGGCATCAACGTGATGCGCGTCCAGGAAGTCCTGCGCTACACCGAAATCGCCCCGGTCCCTGGTGCCCCGAGTTACGTGCTGGGCATCATCAACCTGCGCGGCAACGTCGTCACCGTGATCGACACCCGCCAGCGCTTCGGCCTGATGAATGCCGAGATCAGCGACAACACCCGTATCGTCATCATCGAAGCCGACAAGCAGGTGGTCGGGATCATGGTCGACAGCGTGGCCGAAGTGGTTTACCTGCGTCAGTCGGAAATCGAAACCGCGCCGAACGTGGGTAACGAAGAGTCCGCCAAGTTCATTCAAGGCGTGTGCAACAAGAACAACGAATTGCTCATCCTGGTCGAGCTCGACAAGATGATGAGCGAAGAAGAATGGTCGGAACTGGAGAGTATCTGATTGATTCTCGAGGTTGCGGTCATTGTCCTGTTCCTGTTCTGGGCAGGCACGCTGGCAATGTTCCTGGCGTACATTCGCAGTCAAAAGCAGATCGCCGCGCAACAGGCCAAGGGTAATGCGCTGCGTGATCAGCGCATCAAGGACCTGGGCAAGCGTGTCGACGATTACCAGAACGGTAATGTGCGCATGGGCGAAGACCTGCATGAACTGCGCGCGGTGGTCGGGCCGTTGCCGGACAAACTCGCTCAGCTGGAACAACGCGACCCCTCAAGCCTGTCGTTCGCCCAAGCAGCGCGACTGGTCGGAATGGGCGCCAGCGTCAACGAACTGACCCAGTCCTGCGGCCTGACCCAGGCTGAGGCGGAGTTGATGAGCAAGTTGCACAAGAACTGACAGCCTGTAGGAGCAGCCGGTCGACGCTCGATTGCTCGCGGTGGTCGTTAACGATGACGCGAGCTTCCTGGAGAAACGCGGCGCTCATACGTCCATCGCGAGCAGGCTCGCTCCTACAGTGGTTCTATGTCGGACACAAAAACCGTGTTCACTGAGGATTAATTGTGGGAGCGAGCTTGCTCCGGGCGGCGTTCCGACGATGGCGTCTTCGAATGCGCAGCAATCTTCCCCGCGATCCGACGCATCCCTCCCTTCATCCTCAGACAGGAATTACGCGGTCGTAGTCTCCTGCCTATAGCTTTTTCAGATCCCGCTATCTTGTGATCGCAACCCGTCATCAGTAGGTTGAGCATCTTGTTCATACCTATCTCAGTGCCTGGAAGGCTTATGATCGACATTCTGCGCGGTACACCGCTGTGGGTTTATGCGGTTTTTCTGATCCTGACTTATTACGGTGTCATTGCCTGCTTCAAGAGTCATGAGTCGAAAAGGTCATTGCAAATCACGCCGGTGATATTCGTGAGCCTGTCCCTGGCTTCGCTGAATCTCTCCCAAGGTGTAGTCATTCCACTCTCGGCCTATGTAATCGGGTTATTGGGGGGATGGTTGCTGGCACTGCGCTTTTTCTCGTACAGCAATGTGCAGCGCGAGGGAGAACATCTGGTTCTGCCTGGCACGATCAAGGTGCTGATGGTGTATTGGGGCTTTTTTGCATGGCGTTACTACCTTGGCTATCAGGCGGCGATGTATCCGGAAATGGCCAATGAATTGCCGATGGCGGCATGGTCGGCACTGGGGGCTGGCCTTATCAATGGATTGATTGTCGGTCGCAGTCTCAAGCTTTTGCGCATTGTAGGAGCTGGCTTGCCAGCGAAGGCGGCTAAATGATCGGTGCAATATTCAAGGCCGTGGAATGGCGTACGCCCTGTAGGAGCTGTCGAGTGAAACGAGGCTGCGATCTTTTACATTCAACACAAACTCAATAATCATCACCGCTTCTGGACTCTACGCCTCGGGAAACTTGCCCTTCAGATTCCACGCAAACGCAATGATCTCGGCAATCGTGCGGTACAACTCCATCGCAACATTCTCCTGATCAGCAATTTCTTTTGCTCAAACCTGTTGAGGTGGTTCGGCAGTCTCTTGTCGTGCGCCAATGATTAAATAATCGCTCACACGTTGTTTAGCGCCAATTCTTACACTCAAAAACTTTTTAAATCCATTATTTTGAAATGCTTTTATAAAACAAAAAAACTGTCATATTTGATAGTTTGATATTTGCTGGGAGGGGTATTCAATAAGCGCGTCCCGTTAAAATGATGGGGAGTAACTTAAACTTTCCGCTTCGGCGGTATATCAAGGAGCTTTAAAAATGGTCAGTATTAGCTTGATCGGCGAAATAACAGAGTACGACGATCTCAAAGGTGTCGGTTCTATAGGGCGGGTACCAGACTATGACGGTATAAAGTTCCGTTTTAACTTTAAACGCTATCTAGATGGGTATCCGGAAGTCGGGTACCGGGTTTCATTTGAGGGAAGTCAGGGACAGTTTGGGTGGGAGGCTGATTATATTCGCCGAAAATTTGATAAATAATGCTCCCTGAAAACTTGCCGCCAGGTCATTGCCAGGCAATGACCTGGCCTCTTCACTAACGTTCCAAAACCCCTGTTATAGTGGTTGCCAACCCACCATGAAGCCGGAACTGAGCGGTGAAGTGTCGGTGGTGGGATGGTCGGTACTGGGAGTTGGCCTCATCAATGGTTTGATTGTCGCTCGCTGTCTCAGGCTTCTGCGTTTTTTCAGGTCTGATGACGTGACGCCGGCAGAGTTGATGAGTAAGTTGGACAAGAACTGAATAGATCAAAAGATCGCAGATTCAATAATCATCCCCGCGTTCGGTGACATCCTTCTCCACCCTCGGAGCATCCGGATTCTGCCCCTCGGGAAACTTGCCCTTCAGATTCCACGCAAACGCAATGATCTCGGCAATCGTCAGATACAGCTCCTGTGGAATGCTGTCCCCCAGCTCCATCCGCGCCAGTAATCTCACCAGTTCGGCGTTTTCGTAGATCGGCACTTCGCAGTCGCGGGCAATGCGCAGGATTTCTTCCGCCAGTTCTTCGTCGCCCTTGGCGGTGAGGGTGGGAGCATGGCTGCCGTCGTATTTGAGAGCGATGGCCTGGCGTGGGGCGTTGGGGTTTTTCATGCGGTTTCGTCGACCCAGCGTTGTTCGAGGCGGGTTTGCGGGCCCTGGGGGGGTGTGCCGAGGTGGCAATCGAGGTTGCCGACGTTCAGGCCCGCGGACAGCAGGCGGTCACGCAGCTCGCTCAGATTGCTTTCGATCAGACTGGCGGTATATGGCCGTTCGGCCCAGAGCTGGCCGGATAGACTGCCCTTGATCAGCTGCGCCTGGATTTGCAGCGGCCCCAAAGGCTCCATGGCGAAGGCCAGTTCCACACGCCACAGCTGTTGTTTGGGCTCGCGTTCTTCGCGACGTTCCTTCGGCTGGTCTTTTTCGGGTGATTCTTCACGCTGGAACTTGACCTGCAAGGGCACGATGTCCTGCAGATTGCGCATCGGGATTTCCAGCTGCCAGGTGCTCATCAGTCGTCCGTCGGCGGTTACGCCGGTCTGTTCCAGGCTCGACAGTTGATGGCTTTGCAGGCGTGAAACCGCGGCGGCGGCCAGGCGCAGCAGGTGTTCGAGGTCGTTTTCACCATCGGCGCTTTGCAACTGGCGTTCGGGCAGCGGGAAACCGCTCGGCGACGGTTTGGCACTGACCTGGCCAAGCATGCCCAGGGCATTGCGGACAAAATTCGGCATGGCCTGGGCCAGGGTGTTGGCGGCGATGATCGCGCCGAGGCTGGTGTTGGCCGGCAAGCCTTGACTCAATTGCGCAACCAGTTTCAGCAGGTCGCCTTTCATGTCCGGTGCGAGTGTCGGGTTTTGCCCGGTCAGCAGTTTGCTTTCGAGGAACACGCCGCTGTTGGCCACGGCCTGGGCCAGGCCCTTGGGGGTGCTCAATTGTTGAACATCCGGCAGGACGGCGAGCAACCGGGCAGCGGCGCTACGCAATTCAACGGATGTCTGGTCCGAGGGCGCAAGGTTCTGCAGGAGCTTGAGCAAGCCGTCCAGCGATCCCTGGCGGCTTTGCTGGTCGACCAATTGCCGGGTCACCGCCAGTTGTTCCTGGCGGCTGCTCAGCGGCACGAACTTCAAGGTCTGGGCGTCCTGTACCTGCGCGCTCAACAAGGTGCCGATGCGTAAGGGCTGCGGACTGTCGATGCTCAGGGTACTGCCACTCAGTGCGGTATTGAGCAGGCTCACCATCGAGCGAAACACCATGGGCTGGCCAGGCACCAGGGGCAGCACTTGCGAGGTCAGCACTTTGCCCTGCAGCAGTGTGTCAATGGGCAGTTGCGCGGTGTCGAGGCGGGTGAGGGTGGCGACGCTGGAGGCGATGGCCTGTTGCACCGTCACGGCCAGACTGCCGGCCGAGGGTTGGGTGACGACCAGCGTGGTGCCCTGGGCCAGCGGTTGATTACTGGTGGTCTGGACCGTGGTCTGGCGCCCGCTGTCGAGGGTGACCTTGAGCAGCATCTGGAAAGTCTGATCCGCCTGCTTGAGCGACAAGACTTCAGCCTGTGCGGTTTGACCGACGCTGATCAGCCCCTCCACCGGCGTCAGCAACTTGAGCAATTCACCGCTGACCACCGGCGGGTGCGATGTCGCCGGGAGGGTTTGCGGTAGCGGGAGGATGTTCATTTCGCCTGTCATACGCGGTCACAACCTGAGGAAAATCCACTCTTTGGAGTAAGGCCTGGCATGTATAATGCCGCGCCGTTGTATCCAAAAATGGCGAAAACTTTGCAATTGTTTGACGCAGCTCTCTAGAACAAGACGTCATTGCATCTATGCTGCATCTCTTTAACGGCCGCGCCAGTGCCGACTTGAACCGTATAAGGCCCGTGATCCCTTGACCAGTCCTGTCCTGCAAACCGTTGCCCTTGCCTGTGAGCGAGACCTTCGGCTGCTCTTCGAAAATCTCGATTTGAGACTGGCCAGTGGCGAAATGGTACAAATCAGCGGCCCCAACGGCAGTGGCAAGACCAGCCTGCTACGCCTGCTCTCGGGGCTGATGCAGCCGACCGCCGGTCAAGTGCTGCTCAACGGCCAGCCGCTGAACGAGCAACGCTTTGAGCTGGCGCGCAACCTGCTGTGGATCGGCCACGCGGCCGGGATCAAGGATTTGCTGACGCCGGAAGAGAATCTGAGCTGGCTGTGTGCCTTGCATCATCCGGCGACCCATGAGGCGATCTGGCAGGCGCTGGCGGCGGTCGGGCTGCGCGGATTCGAGGATGTGCCTTGCCACACCCTGTCAGCCGGTCAACAGCGTCGCGTCGCCTTGGCTCGCCTGTATCTGGACAGTCCGCCACTGTGGATCCTCGATGAACCCTTTACCGCCCTCGACAAGCAGGGCGTGGCACAGCTTGAATCTCATCTGGCCGGCCACTGCGAACGCGGCGGGATGGTGGTGTTGACCACTCATCACACGCTGAGCCGGATGCCGGCCGGTTATCGCGACATCGATCTGGGGAGCTGGGCCGTATGAGTGTTTTCGGCCTGCTGGTCGCCCGCGAGGCTCGTCTGCTGTTCCGTCGTCCGGCGGAACTGGCCAATCCACTGGTGTTCTTTGCCATCGTCGTTTCCCTGTTCCCGCTGGCGGTCGGTCCTGAGTCTCAATTGTTGCAAACCTTGTCTCCGGGACTGGTCTGGGTCGCAGCGCTTTTATCGGTCCTGCTCTCGCTGGACGGGCTTTTCCGCAGTGATTTCGAGGATGGATCGCTCGAGCAGTGGGTCCTTTCGCCGCACCCCCTGTCTCTTCTGGTTTTGGCCAAAGTGCTGGCACACTGGGCTTTTTCCGGCCTGGCACTGGTTTTGCTCGCACCCTTGCTGGCGCTGATGCTCGGTTTGCCTGCCGCCTGTCTGCCAGTGTTGCTGCTTTCGTTGCTGCTCGGTACACCAGTACTAAGCCTGCTCGGTGCGGTGGGTGCGGCACTGACCGTGGGCTTGAAACGCGGTGGCCTGTTACTGGCACTGCTGATTCTGCCGCTGTACATCCCGGTATTGATCCTTGGCAGTGGCGCCTTGCAGGCTGCCTTGCAGGGAATGCCGGCGACCGGTTATCTGTTGTGGCTTGGCAGCCTGAGCGCCCTGGCGATAACCCTGACACCTTTTGCAATAGCTGCTGGCCTGAAGATCAGCGTCGGCGAATAATGAGATCTGGTTAAAAAATGACCACTCTTTTAAAAAAAAAAGCAGGCCCTGGCTCTTCATAGTAAAGAGCAACCGTGACGGAAACAGAGTATGAACTGGACGTGGTTTCACAAACTCGGCTCGCCCAAATGGTTTTACGGCATCAGCGGCAAAATGTTGCCCTGGCTGAGCGTCGCGGCGTTGTTGCTGATCAGCGTTGGCGTGGTCTGGGGCCTGGCCTTCGCGCCGCCGGACTATCAGCAGGGCAACAGCTTTCGCATCATCTATATCCACGTCCCGGCCGCCATGCTGGCGCAGTCCATCTACGTGATGCTGGCCGTGTGCGGCATCGTCGGCCTCGTGTGGAAGATGAAACTGGCCGACGTCGCCTTGCAATGCGCGGCGCCCATTGGCGCCTGGATGACCGCGGTGGCGCTGGTCACCGGGGCGATCTGGGGCAAACCGACCTGGGGCTCATGGTGGGTCTGGGATGCACGCCTAACGTCCATGTTGATTCTGCTGTTCCTGTACTTCGGTCTCATTGCGTTGGGCAACGCGATCAGCAATCGTGACAGCGCGGCCAAGGCCTGCGCGGTGCTGGCGATCGTCGGCGTGATCAACATCCCGATCATCAAGTACTCGGTGGAGTGGTGGAACACCCTGCACCAGGGTGCGACCTTCACCCTCACCGAAAAACCGGCGATGCCCGCCGAGATGTGGCTGCCATTGCTGCTGACGGCGCTGGGTTTCTACTGTTTCTTCGGCGCGGTCCTGCTGCTGCGCATGCGTCTTGAAGTGCTCAAGCGCGAAGCCCGGGCCAGTTGGGTCAAAACCGAAGTGGAAAACAGCCTGGAGGTCGCTCGATGAGTTTTGCTTCATTCGGCGACTTTCTCGCCATGGGTCATCATGGCCTGTATGTCTGGTCAGCCTATGGCATCTGCCTGGCGGTATTGGCCCTCAACGTGGCGGCGCCGATCCTGGCCCGCAAGCGGTATCTGCAACAAGAGGCGCGTCGTCTGCGCCGGGAGAACGGCCAGTGAATCCGCTGCGCAAAAAGCGTCTTGTCATCATTCTCGCGATCCTCGCAGGCCTTGGCTTGGCCGTTTGGGCCGCATTGGGTGCTTTGCAACAGAACATCAATCTGTTCTACACACCGACCCAGATCGCCAACGGCGAAGCCCCGCAAGGCACGCGCATTCGTGCTGGCGGCATGGTCGAGAAGGGCTCGCTGGAGCGTTCCGGTGATTCCCTGGACGTGAAGTTTGTCGTCACCGACTTCAACAAGTCCGTGACCATCACTTATCGCGGCATCCTGCCGGACCTGTTCCGTGAAGGGCAGGGCATCGTCGCCCTGGGCAAGCTCAATGCCGATGGCGTGGTAGTGGCCGATGAAGTGCTGGCCAAACACGATGAGAAGTACATGCCGCCGGAAGTGACCAAGGCGTTGAAAGACAGCGGTCAATCGGCTCCAACGCCCGCGAAGGAGGGTTGATCCATGACATCCGGCATCTTTATTCCCGAGCTTGGCCACCTGGCGATGATCCTGGCCCTTTGCTTCGCCCTGGCCCAGGCGGTGGTGCCATTGCTCGGTGCCTGGCGCGGTGATCGCCTGTGGATGAGCCTGGCCCAGCCGGCGGCGTGGGGGCAATTCACCTTTCTGCTGTTTGCCTTCGGTTGCCTGACCTACGCCTTCATGGCGGACGATTTCTCCGTGGCCTATGTGGCCAACAACTCCAACAGCGCGTTGCCGTGGTACTACAAGTTCAGCGCCGTGTGGGGTGCCCACGAAGGTTCCTTGTTGTTGTGGGCCTTGATTCTCGGCGGCTGGACCTTCGCGGTGTCGGTGTTTTCCCGGCAGTTGCCGCAGGTCATGCTGGCCCGCGTGCTGGCGGTGATGGGCATGATCAGCACCGGTTTCCTGCTGTTCCTGATCATGACCTCCAACCCGTTCAAGCGCATCCTGCCGCAAATGCCCACCGACGGTGCCGACCTCAACCCGCTGCTGCAAGACATCGGTCTGATCGTTCACCCGCCGATGCTGTACATGGGCTACGTCGGTTTCTCGGTGGCCTTCGCCTTCGCCATCGCCGCGCTGATGGGCGGTCGCCTGGATGCTGCCTGGGCGCGCTGGTCGCGTCCGTGGACCATCGTTGCCTGGGCGTTCCTCGGTATCGGCATTACCCTGGGTTCGTGGTGGGCGTACTACGAACTCGGCTGGGGCGGCTGGTGGTTCTGGGACCCGGTGGAAAACGCCTCGTTCATGCCATGGCTGGTGGGCACCGCGCTGATTCACTCGCTGGCGGTCACGGAAAAACGTGGCGTGTTCAAGAGCTGGACCGTGTTGCTGGCCATCGCCGCATTCTCCTTGAGCCTGCTCGGTACCTTCCTCGTGCGTTCCGGTGTGCTGACCTCGGTGCACGCCTTTGCGTCCGATCCGGAGCGCGGCGTGTTCATCCTGATTTTCTTGCTGTTCGTGGTCGGTGGTTCGCTGACGCTGTTCGCCCTGCGCGCGCCGGTGGTCAAGAGCCAGGTGGGCTTCAACCTCTGGTCCCGGGAAACCCTGTTGTTGGGCAACAACCTGGTGCTGGTGGTGGCGGCGTCGATGATCCTGCTCGGCACTTTGTACCCGCTGATTCTGGACGCCATGACCGGCGCCAAGCTGTCGGTCGGCCCGCCGTACTTCAACGCGCTGTTCATTCCGTTGATGGCGTTGTTGATGGTGGTGATGGCGGTCGGTGTGATCGTGCGCTGGAAAGACACCCCGGTGAAATGGCTGGTGAACATGCTGACGCCGATTTTGCTGGGCAGTGCCGCTTTGGCCGTGGTGGCCGGCGTCGCGTACGGCGATTTCAACTGGGCAGTGCTCGCGACCTTCATGCTCGCGGCCTGGGTGTTGCTGGCCGGTGTGCGTGACATCATCGACAAGACTCGCCACAAGGGCCTGATCAAGGGCCTGCCGACCCTGACCCGCAGTTACTGGGGCATGCAGGTCGCGCACCTGGGCATTGCCGTGTGTGCGCTGGGTGTCGTGCTGTCGAGCCAGAACAGTGCCGAGCGTGACCTGCGCCTGGCGCCGGGCGAGTCCATGGACCTGGCCGGCTACCACTTCATCTTCGAAGGCGCCAAACACTTTGAAGGCCCGAACTTCACGTCCGACAAGGGTACCGTCCGGGTGATCCGCAACGGTAAGGAAGTCAGTGTGCTGCACCCGGAAAAACGCCTCTATACCGTGCAGAACTCGGTGATGACTGAAGCGGGCATCGACGCCGGTTTCACCCGCGACCTCTACGTCGCCCTCGGTGAACCCTTGGGTAACGGTGCCTGGGCTGTGCGCGTGCACGTCAAACCGTTCGTGCGCTGGATCTGGTTCGGTGGTTTGCTGACTGGCTTCGGCGGGTTGCTGGCGGCGCTGGATCGGCGATATCGGGTCAAGGTCAAAAGCCGCGTGCGCGAAGCACTGGGCATGTCGGGAGCCACTGCATGAAGCGTTGGTTGATGTTGTTGCCACTGGCGATTTTTCTGGTGGTCGCTGTATTCCTTTACCGTGGGTTGTACCTGGATCCGGCCGAGTTGCCTTCGGCCATGATCAACAAGCCGTTCCCGGAGTTTTCCCTGCCGACAGTGCAGGGCGACAAGTCCCTGACCCGCACTGACATTCTCGGCAAACCAGCGCTGGTCAACGTCTGGGGCACCTGGTGCATTTCCTGCCGGGTCGAGCACCCGGTGTTGAACAAGCTGGCCCAGCAAGGCGTGACGATCTACGGCATCAACTACAAGGACGTCAACGCCGATGCCTTGAAGTGGCTGACGGATTTCCACAACCCGTATGTACTGGACATTCGTGACGACGAAGGCTCGCTGGGCCTGAATCTCGGTGTCTACGGCGCACCGGAAACCTTCTTCATCGACGCCAAGGGCATCATCCGCGACAAGTTCGTCGGTGTGATCGACGAACAGGTCTGGCGCGAAAAACTGGCGGTCAAATACCAGGCGCTGGTCGACGAGGCCAAGCCATGAAGCGCTGGATCGCTGCCGCTGTTCTGGGATTGAGCCTGGCGGGCGTGGCCCACGCGGCCATCGACACCTACGAGTTCGCCAAGGAAGAAGATCGCGAGCGTTTCCGCGAACTGACCAAGGAGCTGCGTTGCCCCAAGTGTCAGAACCAGGACATCGCCGATTCCAACGCACCAATTGCCGCCGACCTGCGCAAAGAGATTTTCCGCATGCTCGGCGAGGGCAAGGACAACCAGCAGATCATCGATTTCATGGTCGATCGCTACGGTGATTTCGTCCGCTACAAACCTGCGCTGAACGCCAAGACTGCCTTGCTCTGGTTCGGCCCCGCCGGCCTGTTGCTGGGCGGTGTCGTGATCATCGCGGTGATCGTCCGCCGTCGTCGCGTGCAACGCGCCGGCACCCCGGGCTCGCTGTCTGCCGAGGAGCGTTCGCGCCTCGACCACCTGTTGGATAAAACCAAGAATGATTGATTTCTGGCTCGCTGCAGGTCTGCTGCTTCTGGTGGCCCTGAGTTTTCTGTTGATCCCGGTGCTGCGCAGCCGTCGCGCCCAGCGTGAAGAGGATCGTACTGCCCTGAACGTCGCGCTTTATCAGGAGCGCGTGGCTGAGTTGCAGACTCAGCAGGAAGAGGGCGTGCTCGATGCGGCGCAAATGGACGCCGGTCGCGCCGAAGCGGCCCGTGAGTTGCTGGCGGACACCGAAGGTGTCGAAGCGCCGCGGGTGTCGCGTCTGGGCAAACCCTTGCCATTGCTGGCGGCCGTTCTGGTACCGGTGCTGGGCCTGGGGCTGTACCTGCATTACGGCGCCAGTGACAAGGTTGAGCTGACCCGCGAGTTCGCGCAGGCACCGCAATCGATGGAAGAGATGACCAAACGCCTGGAGCGCACGGTTGCCGCTCAACCGGACTCCGCCGAAGGCACGTACTTCCTCGGTCGTACCTACATGGCTCAGGATCGCCCGGCGGACGCGGCGAAGATGTTCGAGCGCACGGTGAACCTGGCCGGTCGTCAGCCGGAACTGCTCGGCCAATGGGCCCAGGCCCAGTACTTCGCCGATGGCAAGAAGTGGTCGGACAAGGTCCAGGCTCTGACCGACGAAGCGCTCAAGGCTGATCCGAAGGAAGTCACCAGCCTCGGCCTGCTCGGCATCGCTGCGTTTGAAGGCGAGCGCTATCAGGAGGCTATCGACTATTGGAATCGCCTGCTGGCGCAACTGCCGCCGCAAGACAGATCCCGCGAGGCGTTGCAAGGCGGGATTACCCGGGCCACGGAGAAGCTGGTGGCCAGTGGCGGCAAGGTTGCGCAGGCACCGGCGGCCAAGGCCTCGGCACTGCTCAAGGTCAGTGTCGATCTGGCCGCGGACCTCAAGGCCAAAGTCCAGCCTGGCGACAGCGTGTTCATCTTCGCCCGTGCGATCTCCGGTCCTCCGGCCCCGCTGGCGGTCAAGCGCTTGACCGTGGCCGACCTGCCGGTGACCGTCGAACTGGGCGATGCCGACGCAATGATGCCGCAATTGAAACTGTCGAACTTCCCTGAAGTCCAACTGGTGGCGCGCATTTCCCGTGCCGGCAAACCCACTGCCGGCGAATGGATCGGTCGCAGCCAGCCCCTGGCCAGCAGCACCACCGCGCCGCAAACACTGACCATCGACAGCCCGGACAAATAACAGGAAAACGCAATCATGACCGCATTCGCTCGTATCACCCTGCTCAGCGTCGTTATGGGGTTAAGCGCTTGTGCGGTCCAGCAACCAACGGAACAACAGGCACCACCACCGTTCCCGCCGTCGCAGCCCAGCCCCACGCCATCGACTTCGCCTGTACCGAGCAAGCCGAGCATCCCGGCCAAACCCTCCAAGCCGTTGCCACGCACTTCTGCGAGCTTCGCGCCACCACCCGGGGGCAACAGCCATTGGGATCCGAAGCTTGGTGTGTATGTGCTCGATGACCAGCCCAATACCTTTTATCGCCAGCGTACCTATTACCGTTGGGATAACGGCTGGAGCCGGTCGATCAGTCCGAAGGGGCCGTGGGAGGAGACGGATATCCACGGTGTGCCGGGTGGCCTGGGGCGGCAATTCGGGCAGTAGCGAATAAGGCGATCTTCGGGTCGCCTTTTTTGGGCCTGTTGAATAATCCGGTTCAACCCCAACCTCTGTAGGAGCTGGCTTGTCGGGTCGCCGCATCGCAGCGAAGGCGGCCTGATAGCCGACCAATTTCCTTCGAATGTACCCAGCCCGACTGTAGGAGCTGCCGAAGGCTCGGTCCGCGCTCGGGCGATCTTTTGATCTTGTTTGTCAGCAATAAAGCCAAAAGATCGCAGCCTCGTTGCACTCGACAGCTCCTACGGGGAAATGCGCACGCATGAAGAACCAGGTCGGCCGGTAGGCCGCCTCGGGCTGCACCTGCGCCGTGAGCTGTGCGGCCTGGACATTTTCAGCGTGTTCCGCGATCTGGTGGAAAACCCGCTGGTGCAGTTGGTGTCGGTGATGGACCGCTCGCCGGGTCAGCGCCAGTCAGTACTGGAATCCAAGTACCGTGAGTACTTACCGGGAGCACGGCGTGAATGTGTCGATGGGCACACCGAACATCGTGCGCGGCGAGTCACACTCGGGTAACGTGGCCGCCGCAGATCAGACCGCATCGGGTCTGCCGAAGGTCCAGCAAGTATGGCGACAAGCAACGAGGGTGTTTTGATGTCAGGCAGGTTGATCTATCTCATCGGGCCTTCAGGTTCGGGCAAGGACAGCCTGCTGGATGCTGCGCGAACGCGGTTGGCCGAACGCGGCTGCCGCATTGTGCGGCGGGTCATCACTCGCTCGGCCGAAGCCGTGGGCGAGGCGGCGCTGGGTGTCAGTGCGCAGCAATTCGCCGATATGGAGGCCAAGGGCGCATTTGCCTTGAGCTGGCACGCCAATGGGTTGTCCTATGGCATCCCGCGGGAAATCGACGATTGGCTAGCCGCCGGGCAGGACGTACTGGTCAATGGCTCTCGGGGGCATTTGCAGAACACGCGCTCGCGCTATCCGAACGTGTTAGTGCTGTTGTTGACTGTGGATCAAGCAGTACTGCGCCATCGCTTGCTGGAGCGTGGGCGGGAATCGCTGACCGAGATCAATCAGCGGTTGGCACGCAATGCCCGGTTCAGCGAGCAACTGCTGGCGCAAGACTCGACCGTGCACCTGCTCGACAACTCCGGACAACTTGAGCAAACGGTCGAACGGTTGCTGGCCTGCTTTGACGAGCAACCTCCATGTGTCTGACATTGCCGGGAACGAACGACGATGATTTACCTGTGTACGCGCTTAATGTAGGAGCTGGCGCAGCCTGCGATCTTTTGATCTTGATTGAGGGGCTGAAACTTACTTCATCAACAACCCCTGCACATACTCCACGAACGCCCGAGCCTTGGCGCTGGCCATTCTGCCTGTGGGGAACACCGCCCACAGGTCCAGGTCCGGCAATGCCCAGTCCTTCATCGCTTCCCGGACCGAGCCGTCGGCCAGTTCCGGTGCGAACATCCATTGCGAGGCCATGGTCAGGCCTTGATGAGCCAGCACGGCTTCACGCAGGCCTTCGGCGGCGTTGACGCGGATCCGGCCGCTGATGTTCACCGACTGCTCCTCGCCGGCCTTGTCGAACCGCCAACTGGCGCCGCCGCCAAGGCTGTAGACGACTGCCTGATGCTTGCACAGGTCGTCGGGGCAGGTGGGTTCGCCATGTTTTGCGAAGTACGCCGGGGTGCCCAGCACCATGCGCCGGCATTCGGCGATTTTGCGGGCGGTCAGGGCAGAGTCGCTCAGCTCACCCATGCGCAGGGCGACATCGACGCCTTCTTCCACCAGATTGACGTTGCGATCGTCGAGCATCAGGTCGATGTTCAGCTCCGGGTTTTGCTCCAGGAAGGGGCCCAGGTGCGGAACGATGTGCAGCCGGCCGAAGGTGACCGCCGCGCAGATGCGCAGGTTGCCGGTCAGCCCGCTGGCCGCACCGCGCGCGGCGTTATCAGCCTCGTCGGCTTCTTCGATGGTGCGCTTGGCCCGTTCGAAAAAGGCCAGCCCGGCCTCGGTGGGCGTCAGGCCCCGGGTCGAACGCAGCAACAGCCGCACCGCCAGCCGCGATTCGAGTTGCGCGATGGTTTTCGACACGGCCGGCTGGCCGATGTTCAGACGCCGGGCGGCAGCGGAAAACGAGCCGGTTTCCACCACGTAGACGAAGGTTTCCATTGCAGCGAGGCGGTCCATCGGAAGTCCTTGTAGAGATCAAATGTAGCAGCGAGCCTGCTCGCCCCCACAATTGATGAATGGTGTCAGTGCGAACCGCGAATTGTATCCAGCATCGCCTCAGGCTCGGGACGCTGAGTGTAATCCGGGTTGACCTCGGCGTAACGGATCACACCATCTCGGCCGATCACATAACGCCCCGGCATGGGCAGCATCACACTCTGCAAAACAACCGAGCGTCGTACTGCGAGATTTTGTGCTTGAGTAAAGATAACTCTAGGGTTATTTTTAATTGGGCCGGAGCAAGGAGGCCGGTGGTGCAGAGCAGGCTATTGATCAAGGAATTGACGGAGGCAGGTTGGACTTTGGACAGGGTCACTGGCAGCCATCACATCTTCACTCACCGATACAACCCATACACGATCCCCGTCCCCCATCCGAAAAAGGATTTGCCGATCGGGACGGTCAAGAGCATCAGGAGGCGCGCCGGGCTGTACTGCCCGCCAGCCAGTTACGCAGGAGATCCATAATGCAATATCCAATCTGTATCGAATGGGGCGATGAGCACACCGCCATCGGTATCCAGATCCCCGATATTCCGGGCGCGGTAACCGCCGGGGATACCTTTGAAGATGCCTATAACGCTGCTGTCGAAATTGCCCACATCATGCTGCAAGAGATCGCGGCAGATGGAGAGACAATTCCAATGCCGACTTCAGCAGCGGTGCATCGTGGTAATCCGGAGTTCGCCGACATGGGCTGGGGAATGCTGGAGCTGGATATTTCGCCGTATATGGGCAAGACCGAGAAGGTCAATGTCACGCTGCCCGGCTATGTGATCCAGCGCATTGACCGCTATGTGCGCGAGCACAACGTCAAAAGCCGCTCCTCCTTTCTGGCGGATGCGGCGATGGAAAAGCTGGTGCGGCAATAAATCCGGGCCGCTTTCATTCGCGAGCAGACTCGCTCCCACAGGATGTTCGCGAACCCTGTAGGAGCGAGCCTGCTCCGGGCGGCGATCCGACGAAGCTTTAAAGCTTACGCAGTCGCCAACGCCGTCTTCTGCGAAACACTCAAAAACCGCAACAACGCCAGCAGCGGAAATGCGCTGCCGACGATCACGATCCACAACCAGCCGCCCTGTTCGTACACCGCGCTGGCCACCGAAGAGCCAAAGGCGCCGCCGATGAAGATGCTGGTCATGTACAGCGCATTCAGGCGGCTGCGGCTTTTGCCGTCGAGGGCGTACACCGCACGCTGGCCGAGGACCATGTTCATCTGCACGCAGAAGTCGAGCACCACACCGGTCACAGCCAGGCCGATGACGCTCCAGGCCGGATGGATAAACGCCGGCAGAAAACTCAGGCTGGCGAACAGCAGGGCGAGCAATGAAGCGATGCGGGTGTGACCGGCATCGGCCAGGCGTCCGGCGATAGGGGCGGCAATGGCGCCGATGGCGCCCACCAGCGCGAAAATCGCGATCTCGCTTTGCGACAAACCGTGATTGCGCGCCAGCTCCAACGGCACGGCGGTCCAGAACAGGCTGAAGGTGGCAAACATGCACCCCTGGTAAAACGCCCGCTGGCGCAGCACCGGTTGTTTGCGCAACAGCGTCCACAGCGAGCCCAGCAATTGGCCATAGGACGCACTGTGATCAGGTTCACGCTTGGGAATGGTCACGGCCAGCACGATGCTGATGGCTGCCATCAATACGGCGGCAATCACAAACATCGCCCGCCAGCCGAAGTGGTCGGCCACCACGCTGGACACCGGCCGGGCCAGCAGAATGCCGAGCAACAAACCGCCCATGATCCCGCCCACCACGCGGCCACGGGTTTCTTCCGGCGCCAGGTGCGCGGCCAGCGGAATCAGGATCTGCACCGAAACCGAACTGAACCCCACCAACAGCGAAATCAGCAAAAACACATTCGGCTGATCGGTGAACGCCGCCCCCAGCAGGCTGCCGATTGCCACCAGCGTGGTGATGATCATCAATCGGCGGTTCTCCAGCAAATCCCCCAGCGGCACCAGGAAAAACAGCCCCAGCGCATAGCCGATCTGAGTCAGGGAAACGATCAGGCTGGCCAAGGTGTCGGTCAGGCCGATGTCCGGCGCGATCAGTCCGATAATTGGCTGCGCGTAGTAGATGTTGGCGACAATGGCGCCGCAGCAGAAGGCGAACAGCAGCACCATGCCTGGGGTCATTGTCGCGGTGCCGTGGGACACCTGGGTCGCTGGGTTCATAACGGGTCTCGCTGTACGGAAAGGAATGCGCGCAGGCTAATGGGCTGACTGAAACGGCGGAAGTGGGATTGGAGTGATAGCAATCATTCCATTGCGGAATGACTGACGGACGCGTGTGTCGCCCGTCGAAGAGCCTTGCGTCAGAACTATGGAGGTGAATGATACATTCACTTATATCTTGCTCGATAGCGTGCTTATGTTCTCTCTTACTGTCTTGCCACCGGAGGGCCGTCCCATGAATGTGAAGTTTCGTCAGCTGATTCTCCGCGCTTGTGTCGCTTCCTTGATCAGCGTATTCAGCGTTGGCCTGGTGCAGGCCGAGGATGCGCCGGGCACGCGCATCGGTGTGCGCGGCGAGATCACCGGTGTCAGCCAGGAGGTTTTGAAAGTCCATGCCAACAGTGGCGAAAACGTAGTGATCAACCTGAGCAAGGACACCAAGGTCCGCGCCGTGACCCTGGCCAACATCGAAGACATCAAGCCCGGCAGCTACATCGGCTCTGCGGCCATTCCTCAGGAAGATGGCACCCTCAAGGCCCTTGAAGTTCATGTTTTCCCGCCGGAGCTGGCCGGCAGTGGCGATGGTCATCGGCCCTTCGATCTGGTCAAGGGCAGCAGCATGACCAACGGCAGCGTCGGCGACCTGGTAGTGAGCAACGGTAGGGTGCTGACAGTCAATTACAAGGGCGGCCAACAGAAGATCCTGGTGCCGGAGGACGTACCCATCGTCAACCTGGTGCCGGCCGATCGCAGCCTGTTGAAGGTGGGCGTGAAGATCGTGACCTTTGTCACGCAGGGCGCTGATGGCACGCTCACCGCTCAATCCATCTCGGCGGGCAAGGATGGCGTGACGCCGCCGATGTAGCGGGAAGTCGCAGAACCTGTGGGAGCAAGCTCGCTCCCACAGGGGTTGCAGTGTTTCAGTCGATTACTGACCGCTGTAGATCTGGTCGAAAACCCCGCCATCATTGAAGTGGGTCTTCTGCACCGTGCGCCAGTCACCGAAGGTCTTCTCCACCGACAGGAAGTCCACTTTCGGGAAGCGGTCGGTGTACTTGGCCAGCACGGCCGGGTCACGCGGGCGCAGGTAGTTGGCCGCCGCAATCTCTTGCCCTTGCGGCGACCACAGGTATTTCAGGTATTCCTCGGCGGCGGCGCGCGTGCCTTTCTTGTCGACGGTTTTATCCACCACCGACACCGGTGGCTCGGCTTCGGCGGAAACGCTTGGGTAGATGACTTCGAACTGATCACGGCCGAACTCGCGGGCGATCATTTCCGCTTCGTTCTCGAAGGTCACCAGCACGTCGCCGATCTGGTTGGTCATGAAGGTGGTGGTAGCGGCACGGCCACCGGTGTCGAGTACCGGCGCCTGCTTGAACAGCTTGCCGACGAAGTCTTTGGCCTTGTTCTCGTCGCCGCCGTTTTTCAGCACGTAGCCCCAGGCCGAGAGGTAGGTGTAGCGACCGTTGCCGGAGGTTTTCGGGTTCGGGACGATGACCTGAACGCCGTCCTTGAGCAGGTCCGGCCAGTCTTTCAGGGCTTTCGGGTTGCCCTTGCGCACGATGAACACGGTGGCCGAAGTGAACGGCGCGCTGTTGTCGGGCAGGCGCGTGACCCAGTTGTCCGGGACCAGTTTGCCGTTGTCCGCCAGGGCGTTGATGTCGGTGGCCATGTTCATGGTGATGACATCGGCTGGCAGGCCGTCGATCACCGAGCGCGCCTGTTTGCTGGAGCCACCGAAGGACATTTGCAAGATGATGTTTTCGTTGTGCTCGGCTTGCCAGTGTTTCTGGAACGCAGTGTTGTAGTCCTTGTAGAAATCGCGCATCACGTCGTAGGAAACGTTGAGCAGGGTCGGTGCGGCCTGAGCCACGCTGGTCAGTGCCAGGCCCGCGGCCAGAAGAGAGGCGCCAAAGAGTTTTTTCACTGCGAATTCCCTGTTCTATGTAGGAGCTGCCGCAGGCTGCGATCTTTTGACTTTGTTTTTCAAGATCAAAAGATCGCAGCCTGCGGCAGCTCCTACAGGTTATTTATTAGTTATCAACGAGGTGTCGACTATAGCCGGGCTCGTTTAGTCCCTTAAAGATTAAAAAGCTCTTTGCTTATTCCAGTTTTTTGAACAATGCATTGCCACAACGGGAACAGAACGAGGCTTCTTGTTCGTGGCTGTTTTTCGCACACACCGGGCAGTCGTGCTGTATCTGGCCACCACGCATGGCCGTGGCCAGTTCGGCGGTGAAGATCCCCGTGGGCACGGCGATGATCGAGTAACCGGTGATCATCACCATCGACGAAATGACCTGGCCCAGGGCGGTCCTGGGCACGATGTCGCCATATCCGACTGTGGTCAGGGTGACGATAGCCCAGTAAATGCCCTTGGGAATGCTGGTGAAGCCACTTTGCGGGCCTTCGACCACGTACATCAGGGTGCCGAACACGATCACCAGAGTGCAGACGCTGAGCAGGAACACGAGGATTTTCTGCTTGCTGCCGCGCAGGGCA
Organism: Pseudomonas sp. GL-R-19; assembly: GCF_019956375.1. Lineage (NCBI taxonomy): Bacteria > Pseudomonadati > Pseudomonadota > Gammaproteobacteria > Pseudomonadales > Pseudomonadaceae > Pseudomonas > Pseudomonas sp. GL-R-19. The sequence goes on from NZ_JAHBDJ010000020.1 coordinate 74,165, forward strand.
TCGAGCAGGTAATGGGCTTGCTTGAGGTACGGACCGAGCTTGAGCACGCGGAAGATCCGCAGCATCCGGATCACCCGGATGATCAGCAGGTACTGGGCATCGCTGTAGTACAGCGCGAGGATGCCGGGCACGATGGCCAGCAGGTCCACCAGACCATAGAAACTGAAGGCATAGCGCAGAGGCTTGGGCGAGCAATACAGGCGCAGGATGTACTCGCCGAGGAAGATCACCGTGAAGCCCCACTCGATGTACGCAAGCACGCTGGCGTAGTTCTGGTGGACGTCATCGATGCTGTCCAGGATCACCACCACCAGGCTGGCGAGGATGATCAGCAGCAGGGTGGAGTCGAAGCGTCGCCCGGCAACGGTGTCGGTCTGGAAAATAATCACGTACAGGCGATTTCGCCACGTATCGTTGCTGTTCATGCACATCGCCTTGGCCGCAAATCAGCGCAGCCTAGGTTGATTCTCCCCGGGAGCGCAAGGCGCGCTTTCGACCGTGGCTTTGCCGAGCATTTGCACGACGCTGCGAATCAGCCAGCCGGCCAGAATGAACGGCGCGGTCAGCGTGGGCAGACCGATAGCGGCAAACACCGGCGTCAGCAACAGCGCCAGGCCAATGCCAAGCAGCGGCAGCCACGGTTGGCGACGCTGCGAGCTGAAGGCGAGGGCGGCCAGCACGGCGTTATAGCCACCGAGGCCGAGCAGTGCGGTATAGAAGTCGTGGTGCAACAGGCTCCAGCCCATGCCCGCGACAGACGCCAGCACTGCCCAGCAGAATGCGCGGCGATCAGCGATCAGCAAACCGGCGGCAATCATCGCACCGGCCAGCGGATGACCGAGGAACATCACCTGGCCGAGGCCTTTGAGTGGCGCGACGAGCATGTTCAGCGTGCTGACTTCAATCAAGTGCGCCTCTGTCGAGGGCGTGGCGAAGCACAGCAGCAACCAGCCCAGCCCGACGAAGGGCGCGGTGTAGGCGGGCAGGCATTGGCTGAACCGGACGCGCTTGAGCCACTGCTGGGTGACCATCGCACTCAGGCCTCCGGCGGCCAGAATCAGTGGCGGCATCATCGCCGACCAGGGGAAATACAGGCTCAGCAACAGACCGAGCAGGACGCCGTTGTAGCTGAACAACCCGGCCTGACGATCGGCCTTGGCATAGTTGCGGCGTTGCGCGGTGAACAGCCCGGCGACACCGCCGAGCAAGGCGCCGCCGAGCAAGGCGGGAGCCGTGAACAAGATGGCCAGGAGGCACAGCAGGCCGCACAGCGGATTACGCTGGAGAAAGATCTGGCTGAAGCCGTTGAGCAAGGCTTCGGCCCAATCGGGGCAGTGGGTGTTGAAATGGTTGGCAGGCATTTTGAAATCGAGGGCAGTGGAAAATCAAAGGTGTTGCACAAACTCTGTGGCGAGGGAGCTTGCTCCCGCTGGGGCGCGAAGCGGCCCCGGATCCGGTGAATGCGGTTTCTCTGTGGATCCCGTCATGCCGAAAAGGCGACTGCTACGCAGTCGAGCGGGAGCAAGCTCCCTCGCCACAAATTGCGTTCGTTAGATCAATGTCTCGATACGCAAAGAGTTAGTCGACCCCGGTTGCCCAAACGGCACACCCGCAGTGATCAACAGCGTGTCGCCACGCTGCGCCATGCCCTGGGCCTGGGCAATTTCCAGTGCCGTGGAGCAGACTTCATCGACCTGACGGAGGCGGTCGTTGACTACCGAGTGCACGCCCCACGCCACACTCAGACGACGAGCGGTCTGCAGGTTCGGTGTCAGGTTGAGGATTGGCACCGTCGGCCGCTCCCGCGCCGCGCGCAGGCTCGACGCGCCGGACTCGCTGTAATTGACCAGCACCGCCACCGGCAGCACGTTGCTGATGCGGCGAATGGCGCAGCTGATCGCGTCGGAAACGGTCGCCTCGGCTTTCGGTCGGCTGACGTCGAGTTGGGTCTGATAGTCCGGACCGTTTTCCACCTGGCGGATGATCTTGCTCATCATCTGCACGGCTTCGAGCGGATATTCGCCGGAGGCGGTTTCCGCCGACAGCATCACCGCGTCCGCACCTTCGGCCACGGCGTTGGCGACATCGGTGACCTCGGCGCGGGTTGGCGCCGGTGAGAAGCGCATCGACTCCAGCATCTGCGTCGCCACCACCACCGGTTTGCCGAGCTGGCGGCAGGTGCCGATGATGTTCTTCTGAATCTGCGGCACGCTTTCGGCCGGCACTTCCACACCCAGGTCACCCCGGGCGACCATGATCGCGTCGCTCAATTCGGCGATCTCGCGCAGTTGTTCGACGGCCGAGGGCTTCTCGATCTTGGCCATCAGGAACGCCTTGTCGCCGATCAGGGAGCGGGCTTCGCGGATGTCGTCGGGACGTTGCACGAACGACAGCGCCACCCAGTCCACACCCAGTTCCAGGCCGAAGGTCAAGTCACGGCGATCCTTGGCGGTCAGCGGGCTCAGGTCGAGCACCGCTTGCGGCACGTTCACGCCTTTGCGATCCGACAGTTCGCCGCCATTGAGCACGGTGGTGTCGATGGCGTCGGCGTACTTGGTCACTACCCGCAGGCGCAATTTGCCGTCGTCCAGCAGCAGATCCATGCCTGGCTCCAGTGCGGCGATGATTTCCGGGTGGGGCAGGTTGACCCGGCGCTCATCGCCTGGCGTGGCATCGAGGTCCAGGCGCAGGGCCTGACCGCGCACCAGTTGCACCTTGCCTTCGGCGAACTTGCCGACCCGCAGTTTCGGGCCTTGCAGGTCCATCAGGATGCCCAATGGATAGTTCAGCTGACGCTCGACTTCACGAATCCACTGAAAACGCTGGGCGTGGTCGGCGTGATCGCCATGGCTGAAGTTCAGGCGGAAGATGTTGACCCCGGCCAGCACCAGCTCACGGATGGCGTCGATGCCGTCGATGCCGTCGGTGGCCGGGCCGAGGGTGGCGAGGATTTTGACCTTTTTATCAGGCGTCATGTTTAGTGCTCTCAAGGATCAGAATGGCGCGGAAGTCGTTGACGTTGGTACGGGTCGGCTCGGTGACGATCAGGGCGTCCAACGCCTCGAAGTAGCCGTAACCGTTGTTGTTGTCCAACTCGTCGCTGGCGCTCAGGCCCAGGGCGGCGGCGCGGGCGTAGCTGTCCGGGGTCATGATCGCGCCGGCGTTGTCTTCGGAGCCGTCGATGCCGTCGGTGTCACCGGCCAGCGCGTAGACGCCCGGCAGGCCCTTGAGGTTGTCGGTCAGGCTCAGCAGGAACTCGGCGTTGCGCCCGCCACGGCCATTGCCGCGTACGGTCACGGTGGTTTCACCGCCGGAGAGAATCACACAGGGCGCCGCCAGCGGCTGACCGTGCAGGACGATCTGTCGTGCGATGCCGGCGTGGACTTTCGCCACCTCGCGGGATTCGCCTTCCAGGTCGCCGAGGATCAGCGGACTGAACCCGGCCTGGCGGCATTTCACCGCCGCCGCTTCAAGGGATTGCTGCGGGCGGGCGATCAACTGGAAATGACTGCGGGCCAGGCTCGGGTCGCCGGGTTTGACGGTTTCCGACTCGGGGCTTTGCAGCCAGGTGCGCACCGAAGCCGGAACCTCGATGGCGTAGCGTTTGAGGATCGCCAGCGCTTCGGCCGACGTGCTCGGGTCGGCCACGGTAGGGCCGGAGGCGATGACCGTGGCGAGGTCGCCCGGCACATCGGAAATCGCATAGGTGTAGACCGTGGCAGGCCAGCAGGCTTTGCCCAGGCGGCCGCCCTTGATCGCCGAGAGGTGCTTGCGCACGCAGTTCATCTCGCCGATGGTCGCGCCGGACTTGAGCAGGGCTTTGTTGATCGACTGCTTGTCGGCCAGGGTGATGCCGACCGCCGGCAGGGCCAGCAGGGCAGAGCCACCGCCGGAGAGCAGGAAGATCACGCGGTCGGATTCGTTCAGGTCGCTGACCAGTTCCAGCACACGCTTGGCCACGGCCAGGCCGGCAGCATCCGGTACCGGGTGCGCGGCTTCGACCACTTCGATTTTTTCGCAAGGGGCGCCGTGACCGTAGCGGGTCACCACCAGGCCGGACACTTCACCCTGCCAGCAGCGCTCAACCACTTGGGCCATGGCGGCGGCGGCTTTGCCTGCACCAATGACGATCACGCGACCGCTGCGGTCGGCAGGCAGATGGGCTTCGAGGACTTGTTGCGGATGCGCCGCGTCGATGGCTGTGGCAAACAGCTCGCGCAGCAATTGTTGCGGATCGACCGACATGGCGGGCTCCCGGAATTCTTGTTATTGGAGAACGGCTAGAACCCCTGTGGGAGCTAGCCTGCTAGCGATTCAGGCACTGAGGTCTATCAGACACACCGCGTCGATTTCATCGCTGGCAGGCTAGCTCCCACAGGTTTTGCGGCAGGGGCTTACTTCTTGTCGCGAATCGAGAAGTTCGCCATGTGTTCCAGGCCCTTGATCAGCGCCGAGTGGTCCCAGTTGCTGCCACCAATGGCCGCGCAGGTGCTGAACACTTGCTGGGTGTTGGCGGTGTTCGGCAGGTTGATGTTCAGCTCCTTGGCGCCTTGCAGGGCCAGGTTCAGGTCCTTCTGGTGCAGGCTGATGCGGAAGCCCGGATCGAAGGTGCCCTTGATCATGCGCTCGCCGTGCACTTCGAGGATCTTGGAGGACGCGAAACCGCCCATCAGTGCTTCACGCACCTTGGCCGGATCGGCACCGTTTTTCGAAGCGAACAGCAGGGCTTCAGCCACGGCCTGGATGTTCAGGGCCACGATGATCTGGTTGGCCACCTTGGCGGTCTGACCGTCGCCGTTGCCACCGACCAGGGTGATGTTCTTGCCCATGGCCTGGAACAGCGGCAGGGCGCGTTCGAAGGCGTCGGCATCGCCGCCAACCATGATGCTCAGGGTCGCCGCCTTGGCGCCGACCTCACCGCCGGATACCGGGGCGTCGAGGTATTGCGCGCCGTTTTCGTTGATCCTGGCCGCGAAAGCCTTGGTGGCGGTCGGCGAGATCGAACTCATGTCGATCACCACTTTGCCTTTGCTCACGCCCGCAGCGATGCCGTCGGCACGGAACAGCACGTCATCGACCTGCGGGGTATCCGGAACCATGACGATGATGAATTCAGCTTCCTCGGCGACTTGCTTCGGGTTCGCCAGGGCAACGGCACCGCCGGCAATCAGGTCGGCAGGGGCTGCGTCGTGGTGCGCCGACAGGAACAGGCTGTGACCGGCTTTCTGCAGGTTCGCCGCCATTGGGTGGCCCATGATGCCGGTGCCGATAAATCCGATTTTAGCCATGAGAAAATCCTCTTGTTTTTGTGCTTTCTGTAGGAGCGAGCTTGCTCGCGAAGGGGTGTCAATCGACACCGGTGTGGCTGACACACCATCGCGAGCAAGCTCGCTCCTACACAGGGTTCAGTGTTAGATCACGTTGTGGGTTTTCAACCAGCCCAAACCCGCTTCAGTGGTGGTCAGCGGCTTGTATTCGCAACCGACCCAGCCCTGATAGCCGATGCGGTCCAGGTGTTCGAACAGGAAGCGGTAGTTGATTTCACCGGTACCTGGTTCGTTGCGCCCCGGGTTGTCAGCGAGCTGCACATGATTGATTTCGCCCAGGTGCGATTGCAGGGTGCGGGCCAAATCGCCTTCCATGATTTGCATGTGATAGATGTCGTATTGCAGGAACAGGTTGGCGCTGCCGACCTGCTCGCGAATCGACAGGGCTTGCGCCGTGTTGTTCAGGTAGAAGCCTGGAATGTCACGGGTGTTGATCGCTTCCATCACCAGCTTGATACCCGCCGCTTGCAGCTTGTCGGCGGCGTACTTGAGGTTGGCGACGAAGGTCTTCTCCACGGTGGCATCGTCAACGCCCTGCGGACGAATACCGGCCAGGCAGTTGACCTGGGTGTTGCCCAGCACTTGCGCGTAAGCGATGGCCAGGTCGACACCGGCACGGAACTCTTCAACCCGGTCCGGCAGGCACGCGATACCGCGCTCACCCTTGGCCCAGTCACCGGCCGGCAGGTTGAACAACACTTGGGTCAGACCGTTGGCGTCGAGCTTGGCCTTGATTTCGGCGGAGCTGAAGTCGTACGGGAACAGGTATTCGACACCACTGAAGCCGGCATTGGCGGCCGCTTCGAAACGGGCGAGAAAGTCCTGTTCGGTGAACAGCATGGACAGGTTGGCTGCGAAACGCGGCATGGTGGTCTCCCGTTGAAAATTAATGATGATGGCTATCTGTAGGAGCTGCCGCAGGCTGCGATCTTTTGATCTTGATCTTCAAAATCAAAGATCAAAAGATCGCAGCCTGCGGCAGCTCCTACACAGGGGCATCAAGCCATAGCGGATCAGTCGAGCAACGAAATCGCAGTCGGTGCGTCGTCGCCGACCAGCGCCAGGTCTTCGAATTCGTTGACGGCGTTGATCTCGGTACCCATGGAAATGTTGGTCACGCGCTCCAGGATGATCTCGACGATCACCGGAACCTTGAACTCTTCGATCAGCTCCTGGGCCTTGCGCAGGGCAGGCTGGATCTGGGCCGGTTCAAACACGCGCAGTGCCTTGCAGCCGAGGCCTTCGGCAACTGCGACGTGGTCGACACCATAGCCGTTGAGTTCCGGCGCGTTCAGGTTGTCGAAGGACAGCTGCACGCAGTAGTCCATGTCGAAACCGCGTTGTGCCTGACGGATCAGACCCAGGTACGAGTTGTTCACCACAACATGAATGTACGGCAGCTTGAACTGCGCACCCACGGCCAGTTCTTCGATCATGAACTGGAAGTCATAGTCCCCCGACAGGGCCACGACTTTACGGTTCGGATCAGCCTTGACCACGCCCAGTGCTGCCGGAATGGTCCAGCCCAGAGGGCCAGCCTGACCGCAGTTGATCCAGTGACGCGGCTTGTAGACGTGGAGGAACTGCGCGCCGGCAATCTGCGACAGACCGATGGTGCTGACGTAGCAGGTGTCTTTGCCGAACACCTGGTTCATCTCTTCGTAAACCCGTTGCGGCTTGACCGGCACATTGTCGAAGTGAGTCTTGCGCTGCAGGCTGGCCTTGCGCTGCTGGCAGTCTTGCAGCCAGGCGCTGCGGTTCTTCAACTTGCCGGCGGCTTGCCATTCGCGAGCGACTTCGATGAACACGGTCAGCGCGGCAGCGGCGTCGGAAACGATGCCCAGGTCCGGGGTGAACACGCGGCCGATCTGGGTCGGTTCGATATCGACGTGAATGAACTTGCGGCCTTCGGTGTACACGTCAACGGAACCGGTGTGGCGGTTGGCCCAACGGTTGCCCACGCCCAGAACCACGTCGGATTTCAGCATGGTCGCGTTGCCGTAGCGGTGCGAAGTCTGCAGACCCACCATGCCCACCATCAACGGGTGATCATCCGGGATGGCGCCCCAGCCCATCAGGGTCGGGATAACCGGAATACCGGTCAGCTCGGCGAACTCCACCAGCAGGTCGGCGGCATCGGCGTTGATGATGCCGCCACCGGCCACCAGCAATGGACGCTCGGCCTGATCCAGCATGGCCAGGGCTTTTTCAACCTGGACGCGGGTAGCGCTCGGCTTGGCCAATGGCAGTGGCTGGTAGGCGTCGATGTCGAATTCGATTTCGGCCATCTGCACGTCGAACGGCAGGTCGATCAGCACCGGGCCTGGACGGCCGGAGCGCATTTCATAGAAAGCCTTCTGGAACGCGTAAGGCACCTGGCCCGGTTCCATGACGGTGGTCGACCATTTGGTGACTGGCTTGACGATGGTGGTGATATCGACAGCCTGGAAGTCTTCCTTGTGCATACGGGCGCGGGGTGCCTGGCCTGTGATGCAGAGGATTGGAATCGAGTCGGCCGAGGCGCTGTAGAGCCCGGTGACCATGTCGGTACCGGCAGGGCCGGAAGTGCCGATGCACACGCCGATGTTGCCGGCCTTGGTGCGGGTGTAGCCCTCGGCCATGTGCGAGGCGCCTTCAACGTGGCGAGCGAGTACGTGATCGATGCCGCCGACCTTTTGCAGGGCGGAGTACAGCGGGTTGATGGCGGCACCCGGGATGCCAAAAGCGGTATCGACCCCTTCACGGCGCATCACCAGAACGGCGGCTTCGATTGCTCTCATTTTGCTCATGGTTTTGTGCCTCTTTACGTTTTGTAATTGTATACAAGTGGCTTTGCGCAGAGTGTATTCACGGCGGACGGCGCAGGTCAATCCATTTTCTCAAGCGGCCGTTTCATTCGTCGGAAGCCCTTTCTACTGTGGCTTTTCGTCGCATGTGGCGCTTTTCGAGAATTATTGTATACAAAAAAATAGTTCATTGTGTTCTATTTATTGCATCGGGCTGCCGCGCAGCCCAACGACTTTCCGAAAAACAAAATGAGGACGGCACCATGAGCGCTTTAACCTTGAAAGTCGCAGTCAACCTGGTCAACGAGGCCATCACCGCAGGGCGTGCAATCTCTGCGGCGCCCTTGACCATTGCGGTACTGGACGCCGGCGGGCATCTGATCGCCTTGCAACGCGAAGACGGCGCCAGCCTGCTGCGCCCGCACGTCGCCATCGGCAAAGCCTGGGGCGCCATCGCGCTGGGCAAGGGTTCACGCCTGCTGGCGCTGGACGCCCAGCAACGCCCGGCATTTATCGCCGCGTTGAACAGCCTGGGGCAGGGCAGCGTCGTGCCGGCACCGGGTGGTGTGCTGGTTCGCGATCAGGACAGGAATGTACTGGGGGCGGTGGGGATCAGCGGCGATCTGTCGGATGTCGACGAGCAGTGCGCGATCAATGCGATCGAGGCGTTGGGGTTGGTGGCGGATGCGGGGGTGGCGGCTTGATCTTCGCTGATTGAATTACCGCTTCCGTCGGAACGCCGCCCGGAGCAAGCGCGCTCCCACATTGGATTTTTTGCGTACACAAATTTTGTGAACGACAGCGATCAAGTGTGGGAGCGGGCTTGCTCGCGAAGGCAATCTCCCAGATACATCCAGCTAAAGGTCTGCCCCACAATCCTGTAGTCGCTGAACTAGCCTTTCCATGACTTCAACATGAGAGAGGGCAAGGGAATGCCTGAGCTGTCAGCATCACACCGCCTGCGCATCGGCCGCTACGCCGAGCAAAACCGCATTTACCTACTGACTGCCAATACCCTGAAACGAGAACCTGTTTTCAGGGATTACACCCTTGGCAGACTGGTTGTTCATCAATTCAGGCAAGCACAGGATGACGGCTTTGCCGAGTCGTTGGCCTGGGTGGTCATGCCCGATCATTTTCACTGGCTGATTCAATTGCAAAGAGGATCGTTAGCGCAACTGATGTGTCAGGCGAAATCCTTGAGTACTCGTGCAGTCAATAAGGCAACTGGCAGAGCGGGGAGTCTCTGGCAGCAGAGTTTTCATGACCATGCGCTGAGAAAAGAAGAGGATCTGGTAAAGCTGGCACGATATGTTGTGGCAAACCCATTGCGGGCTGGGCTGGTCGAGAAGCTTGGTGACTATCCGTTGTGGGATGCCATTTGGGTTTGACCGGCAGACCGAGTTGTCTCCATTCGCGAGCAAGCCCGCTCCCACACTTGATCGCAATTCTTCTGGCGAGACTCGTTCCAATGTGGGAGCGGGCTTGCTCGCGAATAGCCTTGATGCGGTCTACCGCTCAGCCTCACACCCCTTCAGCACCAACCGGATAATCGTCTGCGCCGCCGCTTCGTAATCTTCTTCATCCAGCCGGGCTTTGCCGGTGATGGCGGTGATCTGCCAGTCGAAGTCGGCGTAGGTCTGGGTCGCGGCCCAGATGCTGAACATCAGGTGGTTGGGGTCGATGGGGGCGATTTGCCCGCGGTCGATCCAGGTCTGGATACACTCGATGTTGTGTTTTGCCTGGCCGTTGAGCTGTTCGACCAGATCGGTGCTCAAGTGGGGCGCGCCGTGCATGATTTCGCTGGCGAACACCTTGGACGCGAAAGGCAGGTCGCGGGAGATGCGGATTTTCGAGCGAATGTAGCCGCTGAGCACTTCTCCGGGTTCGCCGTCCGGATTGAACGGTGTCGACGCCTGCAGGATGGGCTCGATGATGCTTTCCAGGACCTCGCGGTAGAGGTTTTCCTTGGATTTGAAGTAGTAGTAGACGTTGGGCTTGGGCAATCCGGCCTTGGCTGCGATGTCGCTGGTTTTGGTCGCAGCGAAGCCTTTGTCGGCGAATTCCTCACTGGCGGCACGCAGGATCAGTTGTTTGTTGCGCTCGCGGATAGTGCTCATAAACCGGGTGATTCCTTGCCTGTTCTGGCGGTTGCGCATGGTATCACCGGCCTCGCGCGACGCTCAAGAATGCACCGAGACCCGTTATGCCGCGCTATGCTGCTGCGCATTCATTGCAGAAGGAAACCCGATTCATGGCAGGAAGCAGTTTGCTGGTGCTGATTGACGACATCGCCGCCGTGCTGGACGACGTGTCATTGATGACCCAAATGGCCGCCAAGAAAACGGCTGGCGTACTCGGTGACGACCTGGCACTCAACGCCCAGCAAGTCAGCGGCGTGCGTGCCGAGCGGGAAATCCCGGTGGTCTGGGCGGTCGCCAAGGGTTCGTTCATCAATAAATTGATCCTGGTGCCGTCGGCGCTGGCCATCAGTGCGTTCATTGCGTGGCTGGTCACCCCGTTGTTGATGGTCGGTGGTGCCTATCTGTGCTTCGAAGGCTTCGAAAAACTCGCCCACAAGTTCCTGCACAGCAAGGCCGAAGATCAGGTCGAACATGCTGAACTGGTCGAGGCAGTGGCAGACCCGGAAGTGGATCTGGTGGCGTTCGAAAAGGACAAGATCAAGGGCGCGATCCGCACCGACTTCATTCTCTCGGCGGAAATCATCGCCATCACCCTCGGCACCGTGGCCGGTGCGCCGTTGAGCCAGCAAGTCATCGTGCTATCGGGGATCGCAATCGTCATGACCATCGGCGTCTATGGCCTGGTGGCGGGTATCGTCAAGCTGGATGACCTTGGACTCTGGTTGACTCAAAAGCCCGGGCAGATGGCGAAAAGCATCGGTGGCGCCATTTTGCGTGCTGCGCCGTACATGATGAAGAGCCTGTCGGTGATTGGCACGGCGGCGATGTTCCTGGTCGGTGGCGGCATCCTGACCCACGGTGTGCCGGTGGCGCATCACTGGATCGAAGAGGTGGGTGCGGCGGCGGGTAGCGGCGGATTTATCGTGCCGGTGTTGCTCAATGGTCTGGCGGGGATTGCGGCGGGTGCGGTGGTGTTGGTGGGCGTAATGGCTGCCAGCAAAATCTGGAAAACACTGAAAGGCTGAAGGCAACAAATAACAAATGTGGGAGCGAGCCTGCTCGCGATTGCGGTGTGTCAGACCAACCTTGTTGGTGACTGACACGACCTCATCGCGAGCAGGCTCGCTCCCACAGTGTTTTTGGGGCCCCGGGTTTACTCGGCGATCTGCAACTTGCGCGCTTCGGTATACACGTAACGCACTTTGTCGTACTCGAACGGCGAGTTCGTCTGGCCATAGCGGAAGGTGGTCTGGTAGCGCTTGTCGATGCCGCGCAGGATCAACACTTCCGGATGGTTGGAGCTGACTTCGGCCACGTTGAGGAAGTTGATCGCACTCTCGGCCGAGTAATCCACCACCAGGCCGCCGGTATCACGCAGGTTCGACGGACCGAGGATCGGCAGGACTAAATAAGCGCCGCCCGGCACGCCGTAGAAGCCCAGGGTCTGGCCGAAGTCTTCGCTTTGGCGCGGCAGGCCCATGGCGGTGGCCGGGTCCCACAGGCCGGCGATGCCGATGGTGGTGTTGAGCAGCAGGCGCCCGGTGGTTTCCAGCGAGCGCTGGCCCTTGAGTTGCAGCAGGCTGTTCATCAGATTCGGCACGTCGCCGAGGTTGTTGAAGAAGTTGCTGACGCCGGTGCGCAGGAAGTTCGGGGTGACGTAGCGGTAACCATTGACCACCGGCAGGAACACCCATTGATCGAAGCGGTAGTTGAAGTGATAGACGCGCCGGTTCCACTCTTCCAGCGGATCGTAGACGGTCAGCGCGCTGAGGGTTGAACGCTCGAACTCACGCTGGTCCAGACCCGGGTTGAATTTGAGTTTGCTCAGCGGTTCCTTGAAACCATCACTGTCGACGACCACGGGGGCGTTGGCTTTGCTGTTGTCGGCATTGGCGACGCCTGCACAGAGTAACGCTGCGAAAAGCAGGAGGTATTTAGCCACGGAAGAACTCCAGCATGGCGTCGCTGTTGACGCGGTAGTTAATGTTTCCGCAATGGCCGCCCAGCGGGTAAACGGTCAGGCGATCGCCAAAGGTCCGGCGCAGGAAACCGAGGTCGCCAGGGCCGAGGATCACGTCATCGGCGTTGTGCATGACGGCGATTTTCGGGCTGTCGTGCAGATAGTCCTTCAGCGCATACAGGCTCACCTGGTCTATCAGTTGCAGCAGGCTGCCGCCGTCGGTGCGGGCGCGCCACATCGGGATCACTTGTTCGGTGATGTAGCAGTCGAAGTCGCATTGCAGCGCACGCTTGAGGAATGGGGTGAGGCTGGTGCCCTCGGTGATCGGGAACTTGGGGGGGGTGATCAGGCCGCGACGGTTGACCAGGTCCGAAGTGAAGGCAATGTCGGCCGCCGAAAAGCGGAACGAGGTGCCGATCAGCATGGCCATCTGCTCGTTGGACAGGTGCTGCTTGGACTGCTGGAAGTCGTAGAGCAGGGCGTCGTTGAGGTCGATGTAGCCCTTCTGCTGGAAGTAGCGGGTCAGTTTGTTCAGTACCAGTTCATAGAACGTGGTGCTGTTGTTGATGCCCTTGACCTCGGTCTGGACCAGCTTGTCGAGGTTGGTGATCGAGGTGTAGAGGTTGACCGGCGGGTTGAGCAGCAGGACTTTCTTGAAGTTGAAGCTGCGGCGGGTTTCGTCCAGGTGCGCGACGAAAGCGGCATCCAGTCCACCCAGGCTGTAGCCGGTCAGGTAGTAATCGGTGACTGGCAGTTTCGGGTTCTGTGCCCGTACGGCCTGCATCACCCGGTACAGGTCTTCGGCGTCCTCCTTGGACACACCCGGTGTGGCGAAGCGTGATGCGGCGCTCATGAAGTCATAGCTGGTGGGCGATGACAACTGCACCACGTGGTAGCCGGCTTTGTAATAAAGCTTCTTCAGGTATTCGTTCAGGGTGCTGTCATAGCGTGCGCCGGTGCCGGCGATCAGGAAAATCAGTGGTGCGGCGTGATCCTGCGTGGCAATGCGGTAGTCGAGTTTCTTGACCGCCCAGAAATTATCCGGCAATTCGAACGCCCGTTCCGGACGCAAGGTGACGCTGCGCACTGCCTGATCGATGTCATCGTCCAGAGGCAACTCCGGACGCAAGTCCGGCGGCGTGGTCGCGATGGTCGCCTCGAACGGGTTGGTCAGGGGGTAGCCATAACTGGCGGCATCTATATCGACCGCCAGTGCGGACGCACTCAAAATAAGGCCGCCAAACAGGGCGGCGAAGCGCAAGGAACGGAGCATGACTAAATCCCTTAGAAGAAGGTGCCGAATGAATTTCGCAGGCTATGACCATCGGATCTGCGCCAAAGTGCCAACCATCGGCACGAAACAGGCCTGATTGCGCAGTCGTAGTAGCTGGACGATACACTTTGCCGCGATTGAAAGACCAGTTAACAGTTGTTATCGCTTGCGAAACGCTTTCGGGCGATTAAGCTGGCCGCCGTTTTTCGCCAATTGGAGTGTTTCATGTCTCGCCGCCTGCCCGTGATTCTGCTGCTTGTATTGCTGCCTGTATGGCTTGTCGCCAGCTATGGCGCGCGTTATGGCTTCATGGAGGATGCGCAGTGGGTCGGCATTTGCGTGGATGAGGCAAGCCGCTGGGAATGCCAGGTGCGTTCGAACCTGGGGCTGATGATCCACTTCGGGGTGCTGGGCTGGGCTGCGCTGGGTGCGGCAATCATCGGCTTTGTCGTACCGGGGCGGGCAGGCTGGTGGTTGGCAGCGCTGGCGCTGGTGTTCGGGTTTCCGGCGCTGGCGTTGTACAACACGACGCTGGCGGTGTTTGCGGTGGTGATTGCCGGGTTGCGGTTGGTCAGGGCTGCTCGCGGCGTTTAAAAGCCCGTCTTCGTCGGAACGCCGCCCGGAGCAGGCTCGCTCCCACAATAGATCCTCAGTGAACACAACATTTGTGTGCGACCAAGATCAATTGTGGGAGCGAGCCTGCTCGCGATGAGGCCAGTCGGGTCGCTAAAGAATCAAGCTGTACGAACCCGCAGGCAACGCCACAACGCAGCCACCATCAACACACTCACCAGCGCCCAACCCCAGGCCTGTTGATTCTGCAAACCTTCACGAAACAACTGCGGTGCAATGCCGGCACCGATGATGAAAGTCAGCAACGCAACCTCGCGGCGCGGCACATTCACCGGGCGGCACAGATAAACCAGCGCAGGCACGATGAACGCGACACTCGGGAAGCTGCGATAACGCGGATCGAACACCAGTTCCAGCATCATCACGGCTGCAGCGAAACCTTTCGTTGCAACCAGCCAGCCAGCACGGCGTTCCAGCAAGTTGAAGGCCCGCCCACGCCAACCGCTGCGAGGACTCAATGTCAGCGCGGCATGGGCCAGCACCAGCAGGTTCAGCGCGGTCAGCAATCCGACCCATAACCATTCACTGGTAAAGCGCGTGGTCACCCGTGCCAGGTCACCCCAGGCGCCTATCGAACACGCCGCCAACGCACCGAGCAAGGGCAGCACCAGCGCCGAACGCGTCGTACGAACCCGGCCACCGAGCAGTAACGTGCCGATGAAGATCAAGCCACCCACCGCCAGCCATTGCGACCAGTAGGGTACGTTTGTCACTGGCCCGGCCAGCACGCCCTTGTCCTGGCGATCGGCATCGAAAAGCCCCCAGTAACCACCCACTGCACCTTCACTGGCGCGTTTCCAAGGCTGGTCGAAGGCTTCGATCAGGTTGTAGTGCCAGCCCCGTTGCTCGGCCATGGCGACAAAACCGCGAATGAACCTGGCTTCGTTGACCCGGCTCGGCAGGGCCGTTTCGCGTTGGCGACCTTCACTTGGCCAGCCGGTTTCGCCGATCAGTACATCCTTGGGCGCGAACTTGTTGCCGAACACCTGGCGTACTTCGGCCACATGTTGCAGGGCAGCGTCGATGTTCGATGGATCATCTTCCCAATACGGCAGCAAATGGATGGTCAGGAAGTCTACGGCGGGGGCGATTTCCGGATGCTTGAGCCAGAACTCCCAGACGTCGGCATAGGTGACAGGCTGTTTGACCTGGCTTTTGACCTTGTTGATCAGTTTCGCCAATTGCGCGCCGGTGACTTCCTTGCGCAACAGGGTTTCGTTGCCGACGATCACCGCGCTCACCACATCCGGGTTGGCATTGGCCGAGGCGATCAGCAGGTCGACTTCTTTTTCCGTGTCCACCGGGTTGCTGTTCACCCATGCGCCAATCATCATTTTCAAGCCGTGCTTGCGCGCCAGTTCCGGCAGGGCTTCGAGGCCGGTCATGGAATAGGTGCGGATGCATTCGAAGCTTTTGGACAGCAGCGCGAGATCGGCATCCATGCGCTCGGGGCGCAGTTTGAAGGGCAGGTCGAACGGCGATTGATCCTTGTCGAACGGCGTGTAGGACGCGCATTGCAGCTTGTGCGTTGCGCTGGCCGCGTCCGGCAATATCACCGGTTTACCGAGGCCATACCAGAAGCCGCCCAGGGCAAACAGCCCGAGCAGGCAAGCGAATAGATAAGCTGCAAAAGGGAAGCGGGATGTCGCGGACATGGAAAGGCCGTGTGGGAGCAAAGCCGCGCATGTTACCTGCATTTACCGCGTGCTTGGTGGCCCGCATGATTTTGACATGCAATGTTCGGGCGGAGTCTACGATGCGTTGGTCGCGCTCAGGATTAATGGCGTTCTGATGTCGTTTCTCGTTGCCTCGATGTCGCTGGCAGAGCAGGTCGCCAAGAGCGTCAGGTTGATCATCGAAGGCGTCAGTACTCCGCTGATGTTCGAACGAGTTTGCGGTTAGGCGTGATGGGGGCGCTGTGCACCATAACAATACGTTTAAGCGGCTCGGCATCCGTCGAGCGCAGCACTTTCGGGGAAGTAACGATGAAGATGCGACGACTCTTGGGCGCAGGTGCCGCTTTGGTGCTGGCGATCAGTTCTACCGTGGCCAGTGCCGCCGGCAAGGAAGTGACGATCGGTTATGTCGACGGCTGGTCGGACAGCGTTGCCACGACCAACGTGGCTGCGGAAGTGATCAGGCAGAAACTCGGTTATGACGTGAAGCTGCAAGCCGTCGCCACCGGGATCATGTGGCAAGGCGTGGCCACCGGCAAGCTCGACGCCATGCTGTCGGCCTGGCTGCCGGTGACCCACGGCGATTACTGGACGAAGAACAAGGATCAGGTCGTCGATTACGGCCCGAACTTCAAGGACGCGAAAATCGGCCTGATCGTGCCGGAATACGTCAAGGCCAAGTCCATTGACGACCTCAAGACCGACGACACCTTCAAGAACCGCATTGTCGGCATCGACGCAGGTTCAGGCGTGATGCTCAAGACCGATCAGGCGATCAAGGACTACGATCTGACCGGCTATCAACTCAAGGCCAGTTCCGGCGCCGGCATGATCGCCGAGCTGACCCGTGCCGAGAAGAAAAACGAATCCATCGCGGTGACCGGCTGGGTGCCGCACTGGATGTTCGCCAAGTGGAAACTGCGCTTCCTCGAAGACCCGAAAGGCGTGTACGGCGCGGCTGAAACCGTGAACAGCATCGGCAGCAAGGGCCTGGAGGCCAAGGCGCCGGAAGTGGCCAAGTTCCTGAAGAACTTCCAGTGGGAATCCAAGGATGAAATCGGCCAGGTGATGCTGGCGATCCAGGACGGTGCCAAGCCTGAAGCAGCGGCGAAGGATTGGGTCGCCAAACACCCTGATCGTGTGGCTGTCTGGACCAAGTGATTTGAGCTGACGCGTCTGGTCAGCATCTTCCAGGGTCGCTCGGCAAATTTATGCCAAGCGGCCCTTTGCTTTTTTGTAGGAGCGAGCTTGCTCGCGATGGGCGTGAACGTTAACGCGTGCTGTCTGAAAAAGTGCGGCGCCTTCAAAATCATCGCGAGCAAGCTCGCTCCTACAATTTGGACTGCACCCCAAAAGTTGGACACCAACCCTGACTTTTGGCGGTGTTTCCATGGGCAAGTTTTCGCTTCAGTTCAAAATTACGGCCATTGAGGCTTATATCAACGGCAATGAAGGCTTTCGCAAG